>NZ_JAJAFY010000006.1:0-132075 GCF_025384885.1 Photorhabdus kleinii | reverse complement strand
TCTTTTATATTGTCAAAATCATCTATAGTTTGTGATAAGAAAAAAGATCATTGCTTAGAATTAACCTTCGCTGAAAATGTTAAATGAGTTTAATAAGCTCTAATTATTATTTGATATTATGATAAACTATTCATAAAGTAAATAAATGTCTAGTATTGATTTTTTCAAAAGAGATAAAATAATTGAAAATATATTGGGGATTTCTCCCCAACATATTGATTTTAACGAACTCTTTCATCCCATATACTATATCCAGATGTACCTGCAATATGGTGTTTCCATGTTATATTGCCATAGGCAATGGATATTATTTCGTAGGGCTGTGCGTCATTATGGGTAAGTGAATTAGGATAATGAGTGGATATGCTTTTTATCGAGGCATGCATAATATCAATTGAGTAGTATTTTTCCTGAGCACCATTACTTGATGTTCTATAAAAATCTAATCTACAATTTATGGATTCATTTTCTGATATTGCTATACCTAATAGAGGAGATGATTTGTCTATAGGTTTAGTGATTGAAATAGGTGAGTGATTAACATTTTGTTCTCTGCTAATATCATGGTCGAATGAATAAACATAAATTTCATTTTCATGACCTGTTTGATATATATTCCCTATGGAATCATAGGTAGAACAACCACTGGATATCAGCCCTTGTTTTTTACCTGTAATGGTTAAATATATCGTGTTCGCCATAGTATTTACCTTTATTATAAGTTTATAAGGATATAATGTTTTTTATCGGATTGTTGAAGGAGGAATCTTTGGCGTTGCGACAACCTATTCTAATTCCTCCCTGATTAGTAATTAATCCAAAATAATATGTGGATAGAAGCGAGATAAATCCTGGGTAATTAATTCACTGTCTTCCCGCAAACCAATGCCGCAAGGCTGATCATTCACCAGCCAACTACCAATTACCGTATAATTATCACCGAATTTTGGCAATGTATGAAATTGCTGAACGATCATGCCTTCTTTACCGTAAGGACCATCAACACTGGCAATTTCCTTACCCTTTTCAATGATGCGGATATTAGCCCCTTCCCGTGAGAACAGCGGCTTAATAACATAGCTATCCATTGCTGGGTAGTTATCATCGGCAAAATAAGCGGGTAGCAAGTTTGGATGATTTGGAAACATTTTCCACAACATGGGTAGCAATGCTTTATTGGAGATAATACTTTTCCAGGCGGGTTCTAACCAACGAACGCCAGCATCTTCCAATTTAGTAGCGAAAATCTCACGGAACATTAATTCCCAAGGGTAGAGTTTGAACAGATTGCTGATCACCTGGTCTTTTAGATCTGTAAACTGCCCTTTCTCTCCCAGACCGATATCTTCAATAAATAAAAACTCGGTTGGAACACCCGCTTCCAGAGCACAATCTTGCAAGTATTGAACGGTACCGCGATCTTCTTCCGTATCCTGACAGCAAGCCATGTGCAGTAAGCCAAAGCCATGTTCATCACGCAACTGAGCAAAGCGTTCAATTAATTGCTCTTGCATGCTGTTGAATTGATCGGCATGTGCTGGCAGCAACCCGGCATTCATCTGATCTTCTAACCAGATCCATTGGAAAAAAGCGGACTCATACAGCGAAGTTGGTGTATCAGCATTATTTTCCAACAGTTTTGCCGGGCTTTTACCGTCGTAAACCAAATCTAAACGGGAATAGAGTGATGGCTGGCTGGTAATCCAGGAACTACGGACAAAATCCCAACAATGCTTTGGAATCTGAAACTTAGTCAACAACTCTTCACTATCGACAACTTTCTCCACTACCTGCAAACACATTTGGTGTAGTTCTGCGGTGGTAGCTTCGATTTCTTCAATTTGGGCAAGAGAAAACTGGTAATAAGCCTCTTCACACCAGTAAGGTTTGTCATACATGGTGTGAAAATTAAAACCATATTCTATCGCTTTTTCGTGCCAATCCGGGCGTTCAGTAATCGCAATACGTTTCATCCGTGGTTAGCCTCCCACTGAACGGGATGTGGAACCCGAAGAGGCGCTGCGTTGCATGGCTGACTGTTTTGCAACAGAGTCACCGAAGCCGCCACGGGTAATGGTTGTCGTTGTTGCTGGTTTTGGCGCCATAGCTGTTTTAGGCACCGTCATGGAACGGCCCCCTGCGGTTGCTGCTCCATAACTCTTACCTGATGCATCAACGAATTGGCCGTTTGCCGGGCTGGTGGGGGATTTGGAGCTAAACAGAGGTTGTGATGGTGCTGAACCACCCCCCATTAGACGTCCCATCATGTAGCCCGCCATCAGCGGCATCCAGAAGCTGCCGCTTTGCTGCTGTTGTGCTTGTGCTTCGCCATTAGTGGTGGTACTAGAAGTGGCGGTACCGGGGCCAGCTTGTGCCGGGGCCTGAGTACATTGTGCTTCACCAAATTCGGCAATACAGTCTTCTTTGGTGGCATATTTAGGCGCTGTTTTTTCCGCTTCTTTCAACGCATTGTTGTAAGCAGTAGTACATTGCGCGCTTTGTGATGGATTGGCTTGAGAACATTCATCTGCATTCATGTAAAGAGAGACAGTTTCATCACTCTTTTCACAGGCAGATAACATGAAAACCGCACTGACAGCCATTGCCACAGGTGCAAGGCGATAGTTGCGCCAAGCCTTACGGAATGTGTCGTGATTAATATCTTTAGTCCGCTTTATTGTCATAGTCGTATACCCAGATTTTAGGTGTCTATAATTCTTTCATGAAATAGCTTTAAGGATAGGGGAAATATGAACAAAATTAAAGCATAAACCTTAGGATTGCCAGCCTAATTTTTTGCCTGGCTGAAAAGACGGCGGGATATTGATTGTCTGGTATTTTTGTTTAATCTGGTTTTAATGTTGTGAAATAGATATGTGAATTTAAAAAATGGGTGCTGTTATTAATATTTTATGATATTAATCCTGCTCCTGTAACTTATGGTAATTTAAGGGTAATTAAACGAGTAAGATTATTATGTAAGTGAATCTACTAATTGCATTATTCTCGGTGATAATTCCAATGGGTAATGTTAGGAATATAATCTTAAATTAATAACAAATTGTTATTATATTATTGGTGTTGTATTTTTTATTTTAATTAAGGAAATTAAGTCGTATGGAAAAGAGTCATTATTCAGAAAGATGGCAGACGCGTTTTACATTCTTTGAGCGCAATGGTGCTCCTAAAGCGCCTGAGTACAAAGCTGCTACGAAAGCAGAACCATTTATCCGTCGTATCTTGTTAAATATGAATTTTATCGCTTTCTTCTTTAGTTTTATTTACTTTTTTGTTTTAGGTTTATGGTGGAAGAACCTGACTTTATTTGGAGTCGCTGTTAGTAGTGATTATATTGGGAGTTATTGAAGATGCTCTGAGTATTGATATTTCTCCTGCTGTCGGAATGGGGATTAAATTTGCATTTTCAGCAATATGGGGTACTACTGCTAACTATGCCTACTATTTGAAAGAAAAGCTAAATAGTCAGAGTTGGAATCCATTTGAAGGATTTTTTTAATTTATATATTTTTTATTAAGAAAAATAGCGGCTTTTCTTTCGGCACCTAAATTTAGTTGGTAAGTAAGAAATAAAACAGCCCGCTTTATGGCGGGCCGTTAATTAGTGAGAGTGAAGAACTGAATCAGTTACGAGCAGATGTTGCTGGTGCTGCTGTTTCTTGAACAATGCTGTTAGCGGAAGTTGAGAGCTGTTTACCTAGCGAATTATTTAGAGCAACTAAATCCTTCTCATTTAGCGTACCCAGTGCATGCTGAATATTTAGCTGATTAATCAGATAATCATAGCGAGCATTGGATAGCTTCTGTTTGGCATCGTACAACTTGGTAGTGGCATTCAGTACATCAACAATGGTGCGTGTACCAACTTGATAACCCGCTTCCATTGCGTCGAGTGAGCTTTGCGCAGAAACAACAAGCTGTTTATAGGCGTCGATACTGCTGATGGAAGCAGATATGTTGTTAAAGGAAGAACGGACAGTCTGTACAACATTGCGGTAGGTGCTCTCTAATTGTTCGCTGGCGCTGACAAAACCATATTGTGCCTGTTCAACGCGGGAACTGGTGGCACCGCCGCTATAAATTGGCAGACTAAGTGTCAGGCCAACGCTGTTTTCACCGCTATAGTTGTTTGATCTGCCTGGTGCATGATTCTGGCTGTTTGAAACATTGGTAGAAGCGCCTAAATTGATAGTTGGCATATGCCCTGTTTGGGCCGCTTTGATTTGTTCACGAGCCAGATCCTGACCTAAACGGGCAGATAGTAGACCTAAATTACGTTTTTCTGCCTCTTTTAGCAGAATATCCACTGCTTCTGGTTTTTGTGTTTTGAAATGATCAATATTCAGCGAGGCTAGCCGAGGGTAATAAATACCGGTTACTTGACGCAGAGCTTCCAGTGCATTGTCCAGATCATTACGGCGGGCAACTTCCTGAGCTAGTACGTCATCGTAGTTAGCACGAGCGTTCTGGACATCAGTAATTGCAACCAGACCGACATTAAAACGTTGAGTCGTTTGATCCAACTGGCGGTAAATGGCCGCTTTCTGAGCTTCAATGTAGGAGAGTGTATCAATGGTACGCAGTACTTTGAAATAAGCTGTTGCACTATCCAAGATCAGTTTTTGTTCACTGCTTTGATAGGTAACATCAGC
The DNA here is from genome assembly GCF_025384885.1 of Photorhabdus kleinii. Classification (NCBI taxonomy): domain Bacteria; kingdom Pseudomonadati; phylum Pseudomonadota; class Gammaproteobacteria; order Enterobacterales; family Morganellaceae; genus Photorhabdus; species Photorhabdus kleinii. The sequence goes on along the minus strand of NZ_JAJAFY010000006.1, from coordinate 127,405 downwards.
AATACCTGCCGTTTTTTCTTCTAAGTTCAATAGGCGCCATTTAGACATATCAAAAATGGTTTGAGTCAAACCAAGCTTTGCATTCAATGTATTGCTTTCTGTGTCACGTTGATCGCGGTAACCACTGTTATAGGAGTATCCAGTATTTAATTCCAACTGAGGTAATAATGGGCTACGGGATTCATTAATTTTTTCAAAAGCTTTATTACGTTCAGCCATTGATTTACGTAGTTCAGGGTTACTCTCTTTTGCTTGCTTATAAACTTGCAAAAGATCTTCAGCCTGACCCATTGAACTAAATCCCGTCAGGCTCATAGCGATAAAAATGGAGAGCAGTTTTTTCATTGTAATTCCTTGATTGCACAGCTATTTTGCTCGTTGTCTATCCCATTAGGCTATTTTATTTGCCATGTTTTGTGATAAAGAGTGAATGCTTCAGGTGCTGAGCACAGTCTGAGTTCACTGTTCATTTACAAAAACGGCCTGCACCAATTACGCTTATTGGGATAGACTCTTACGTTGCCTTGGTGAAAAACGAAATGTTACTGATTCTAGCAGAGTATGCTATCAGCGAAAGGTAGCCGTTTGTGCCATATTGCCTTAATTTAGCTTAACTTTACACCATCAAAGAGTGAATTTTTTAACTCTGCTTGATTAATATCATCTTAGTGGCTAGCAAGTCAGGAACGATTTAGGAGAATTTTATGCATAAGAAGCCGTTAATGCCAGTCATGTTGGATAAGCAGGATATAGAAATTATCGCGAAAAAAAGTTTGTACAATGGATTCTTTAAGCTGACAAATTACCGTTTCCGTCATCGTCTGTTTGCCGGTGGTTGGAGTGAAGAGGTTAGCCGTGAAGTTTTTGAGCGGGGCCATGCCGGTGCATTGTTGCCTTATGATCCACGTCGTGATGAGGTTGTATTGATAGAGCAGATACGTATTCCGGCAATAGAGACGAAAGCAACGCCGTGGTTACTGGAAATTGTTGCCGGTATGATTGAAGAGGGCGAAGATGTGGAACAGGTGGTGCGCCGAGAAACGATGGAAGAGGCAGGAATCGAAGTTAAACGTTGCAAACCAGTGTTGAGTTATCTCTCCAGTCCCGGAGGAACAACGGAACGTATCTCTGTGATGGTGGGGGAAGTGGATGCGACGACAGCTACTGGTATTCATGGATTATCTGGTGAACATGAAGATATTCGGGTGCATGTAGTCAGCCGTGAACAAGCTTATCATTGGATGGAAGAGGGAATTATTGATAATGCTGCTTCAGTTATTGCGATACAATGGCTGGCATTACACCATGAAAAGTTAAAAAAAGAATGGAATTCAGATGATTCCTAATTTTTAACCGAGAAAAGGGAAGTGTGTGCCAGTCAGCAGATCTCTTGCGTTAAAACGAGTTATGATGCTCGTTGATGACTTATAGGACAAGGAAACCATTTGGAAAGCCAGTTTGAACTGCCTGTGGTAGAGGGAACCACAGCCAAAATATTGCAAATAACAGATACGCATCTTTTTGCCAGCAAAGAAGATACTTTATTGGGTATCAATACTTATCGCAGTTACCAAGCGGTGCTGGATGCCATCCTTAAACAAAATGCTGATATTGGTTTAATCGTAGCGACAGGTGATTTGGTGCAGGATCAGTCGTTGGAAGCTTATCGACATTTTGCTGATGGTATTGCCCGTTTACCGGCACCTTGTGTCTGGTTGCCCGGCAATCATGATTACCAGCCTGCGATGGTGGATGCTTTGGCGGCGGCTGGCGTTTCTCCGTCGAAACAGATTTTAGTCGGTAAGCACTGGCAACTTTTGATGCTTGATAGTCAGGTGCAGGGCGTTCCCCACGGGGAGTTGTCGGAATATCAGCTTGAATGGATGAAAAAGTGCCTGGATAGGTACCCTGAACGTTACGCGGTGATCTTGCTTCATCATCATCCATTACCATCAGGTTGTACCTGGCTGGATCAGCATAGTTTGCGCAATTCACATATTCTGGCCCAGTATCTGCAAGGTTACTCACGGGTTAAGGCGATGCTTTGTGGGCATATACATCAGGAGATGGATCTGGATTGGAATGGCATTCGTATGATGGCGACACCATCAACATGTTTGCAATTCAAACCACATTGTACCAATTTTATGCTTGATACTGTTGCTCCGGGATGGCGTTATCTCGAATTGTCTGTTGCCGATAATGGCGAATTTGGTCTGACAACCCAGGTCTATAGACTGGCAAGTAATGAATTCTGCCCTGATTTAGATTCGGATGGATATTAGGTTGTGTTTGTCTCCTTGTGTTGCTGTGTTACTCTCTGCTTATTGGATTTGCCAAGCCTCACTATCTGTGGCATGTCGCACAGGAGCATAGTGGCCGGTGGTATTTATGCACAATTGAGGGGCACGGTCTGATGTCAACGTTACTCTATTTGCACGGTTTTAATAGTTCCCCGCAGTCTGCAAAAGCCAATGCCTTAAAAGCGTGGCTGTATCAGCATCATCTTGAAATTGACATGCTGGTGCCTCAGTTACCCCCTTATCCTGAAGAAGCGGCTGAGCTGCTAGAAAATCTGGTGATGGAGCATGCCGGGGATGATTTGGGTATCGTTGGTTCTTCTCTCGGTGGTTATTTGGCGATATGGCTTTCACAATGTTTCAGCTTGCCCGCTGTGGTCGTCAATCCAGCCGTGCGTCCGTTTGAATTACTGCGGGATTATCTTGGGGAAAATATTAACCCCTATACTAACCAACGATATACGTTGGAATCGCGCCATATTCATGATCTCAAAAGTATGCGGATTGAACCATTGGAGTCACCGGATCTTATCTGGTTATTGCAACAAACCGGAGATGAGGTGCTGGATTACCGCCAAGCGGTTGCTTATCTGGTATTATGTAAGCAAACTATTGAATCTGGTGGTAATCATTCTTTTATCGGATTTGAACACTATTTCCCACAAATCATCAACTTTCTTGGGCTTTCTAGTGATGGCGAGAAAAAACTTGCCAAAAATGTTTGAACGACTGGTATTATCAACAGTATACAAAACTGATTAGCCCTTTAATCAAGAAGCAACCAACAGAATTACAACATGACTCAATCTAGTTACAACGCAGATGCCATTGAAGTTCTCAGTGGTCTGGAACCGGTTCGCCGTCGTCCGGGAATGTACACTGATACAACGCGTCCGAACCATTTGGCACAGGAAGTGATCGATAACAGCGTGGATGAAGCTTTGGCAGGTCACGCTAAACATATTGAAGTGATCCTTCATAGCGATCAGTCACTGGAGGTCATTGATGATGGCCGCGGCATGCCGGTTGATATTCATCCAGAAGAAAGAGTTTCAGCGGTTGAGTTGATCCTGAGCCGCTTACATGCCGGTGGTAAATTTTCGAATAAAAACTATCAGTTTTCTGGCGGTCTCCACGGTGTGGGGATCTCGGTGGTTAACGCTTTGTCCAAGCGGATTGAAGTCACCGTTCGCCGTGACAGTCAGATTTATCAGATTGCTTTTGAGAATGGCGATAAAGTGCAGGAATTGGCAGTGATAGGTAGTTGCGGTAAACGCAATACCGGTACCAGTGTTCACTTCTGGCCTGATGAAAGTTTCTTTGATAGCCCACGTTTCTCGGTTTCTCGCTTGACCCATTTGCTGAAAGCGAAAGCAGTTTTATGTCCGGGAGTGAAAATTGTTTTTAAAGACAAGATCAACGATACCGAACAGCAATGGTGTTATGCTGATGGTCTGACCGACTATTTAATGGCTGCGGTTAATGGCTTGACAACATTGCCGGCAGCGCCTTTTGTCGGTACTTTCAGTGGTGCAACCGAAGCGGTTGATTGGGCGTTACTCTGGTTGCCGGAAGGGGGAGAGCTACTGGCTGAAAGTTATGTCAACCTCATCCCGACGATGCAGGGGGGAACACATGTAAACGGGCTGCGTCAGGGATTACTGGATGCGATGCGTGAATTTTGCGAATTCCGCAATATTTTGCCACGAGGTGTGAAGCTTGCTGCCGATGATATTTGGGATCGCTGTGCTTATGTTCTGTCGGTAAAAATGCAGGATCCGCAATTTGCGGGTCAGACGAAAGAACGCCTCTCTTCGCGCCAATCCGCCGCTTTTGTTTCTGGTGTTGTCAAAGATGCTTTCAGCTTATGGTTAAACCAGAACGTTCAGGAAGCAGAGCAGTTGGCCGAACTGGCGATCGCTAGTGCACAACGTAGAATGCGTGCAGCGAAAAAGGTTGTGCGTAAAAAACTGACCAGTGGCCCGGCATTACCGGGGAAACTAGCTGACTGCACATCACAGGATCTCAATTTTACCGAACTGTTTCTGGTAGAAGGGGATTCTGCGGGGGGATCGGCAAAACAGGCGCGTGACCGTGAATATCAAGCCATTATGCCGCTGAAAGGGAAGATTCTGAACACTTGGGAAGTTTCTTCAGATGAAGTGTTGGCATCACAGGAAGTCCATGATATCTCTGTTGCAATTGGTATCGACCCGGATAGCCACGATCTCAGTCAGTTACGTTATGGCAAAATCTGTATTCTGGCAGACGCAGACTCAGATGGTTTGCATATTGCGACGCTATTGTGTGCCCTGTTTGTCCGCCATTTCCCAACATTGGTTAAGAACGGCCATGTTTATATGGCAATGCCGCCTTTATATCGTATTGATCTAGGTAAAGAAGTGTATTACGCACTGGATGAAGAGGAAAAAAGTGCGGTGTTGGATCGTCTAAGCCGCAAACGGGGTAAGCCTAACGTACAGCGCTTTAAAGGATTGGGTGAGATGAACCCCATGCAACTGCGTGAAACAACGTTAGACCCGAATACCCGTCGTCTGGTGCAGTTGACTATCGATGATGAAAACTACCAGGAAACCTTCTCTATGATGGATATGCTTCTAGCGAAGAAGCGTTCAGAAGATCGCCGTAACTGGCTGCAAGAGAAGGGCGATACGGTAGAAATTGAAGTGTAACACCCACAGGGATAGTCAAAAAAGATTCTGAGGAAATTAGCGAATGAGTGAGATAACTCATGATGGCGTGGAGCGTCTGCCGCTCCACTCATTTACTGAAAACGCCTACCTGAACTACTCCATGTACGTCATCATGGATAGGGCGTTGCCTTTTATCGGTGACGGTTTGAAACCGGTTCAGCGCCGTATTGTTTATGCCATGTCAGAACTGGGGTTGAACAATACCGCCAAATTTAAGAAATCCGCCCGTACCGTGGGTGATGTACTGGGTAAATACCATCCGCATGGTGATGGCGCCTGTTATGAAGCTATGGTGTTAATGGCGCAGCCGTTTTCTTACCGCTATCCTTTAGTGGATGGGCAAGGGAACTGGGGGGCGCCGGATGATCCCAAATCTTTCGCCGCAATGCGTTATACCGAGTCTCGCCTGTCCAAATATGCCGAGTTACTGTTGACTGAGTTAGGGCACGGTACAGTTGATTGGGTGCCAAACTTTGACGGTACGTTGCAGGAACCGAAAATGCTGCCGGCGCGTTTGCCAAATATTTTGCTGAATGGCACCACCGGTATTGCGGTGGGGATGGCGACAGATATTCCGCCCCATAATGCGCGTGAAGTGGCGAATGCACTAGTCACGCTGCTGGATAAGCCGCAGAGTTCCCTTGATGATCTGATGGAGCACGTTAAAGGTCCTGATTATCCGACTGAAGCGGAGATCATCACTTCTCACGAAGATATCCGTAAGATTTATAAAAATGGCCGTGGTTCGGTACGGATGCGAGCTGTTTGGTCAAAAGAAGATGGCAATGTCGTGATCACTGCGCTGCCGCATCAGGTTTCTGGTGCCAAAGTGTTGGAACAGATCGCTAACCAAATGCGGGCTAAAAAGCTGCCTATGGTTGACGACTTACGAGATGAATCTGATCATGAAAATCCAACTCGTCTGGTTATTGTCCCTCGTACAAACCGGGTTGATTTGGAGCAGGTGATGAATCATCTGTTTGCCACTACAGATTTGGAAAAGAGTTATCGTGTCAACCTGAATATGATCGGATTGGATAATCGTCCGACCGTGAAAGGGCTGGTTGAGATCCTCTCCGAATGGTTGGTATTCCGCCGGGAAACAGTTCGTAAACGTCTGAACCATCGTTTGGAAAAAGTCCTTAAGCGCCTGCATGTGTTGGAAGGCTTACTGATCGCATTTCTCAATATTGATGAAGTCATTCACATTATCCGTAGTGAAGATGAGCCAAAACCGGTATTAATGTCACGTTTTGGTTTAAGTGAGACGCAAACGGAAGCCATTCTTGAGCTGAAATTACGTCACTTAGCTAAACTGGAAGAGGTAAAAATCCGTGGCGAACAGAATGAGCTGGCAAAAGAGCGCGATAAGTTACAGGCGATTTTGGGTTCTGAGCGCAAACTGAATACGCTGTTGAAGAAAGAGATCATAGCTGATGCGGCCACTTATGGTGATGAGCGTCGTTCTCCAATGAGAGAACGTGATGAAGCCAAAGCGATGAGTGAGCATGACATCACACCTTCTGAGCCGGTGACAATCGTATTGTCCGAGATGGGTTGGGTTCGTAGTGCGAAAGGCCATGATATCGATCCGGCTGGGCTGAATTACAAAGCAGGTGATAGCTTCCGTGGTGCGGCTCGTGGTAAGAGCAATCAGCCGGTTGTTTTTATTGATACAACAGGTCGCAGTTACTCGCTTGATCCGCGGGATTTACCTTCTGCCAGAGGGCAGGGGGAACCACTAACGGGTAAATTGACTTTACCCGCGGGGGCAACGGTAGAGCATGTACTGATGGCGTCGGATGAGCAGAAGTTTCTGATGGTCTCTGATGCTGGTTATGGCTTTATCTGTACTTTTAGTGATTTGGTTGCTAAAAATCGAGCAGGTAAAGCACTGATTACATTGCCGGAAAATGCTCGCGTCATGACGCCGCTGGAAATAAATAACCCGCAGGATGATATGTTATTGGCAATTACCAGCGCAGGCCGGATGTTAATGTTCCCGGTTGCAGATTTGCCGCAACTTTCTAAAGGGAAAGGGAATAAGATAATTTCTGTTCAGTCAGCCGCAGAAAATGACCTGTTGAGTTGGTTATTGATACTACCGCCACAATCGTCTATTACACTTTACTTTGGAAAGCGTAAATTGACGTTGCGTCCTGAAGATCTTCAGAAATTCCGTGCAGAACGTGGTCGTAAGGGAACACCTCTGCCTCGTGGATTGCAGCGTATTGAACGGGTTCAGGTTGAGACCCCACCTTCTGCTACTAACGTAATTAAATAGTGGGATTATAAGAGGCGGCTATGTTAGCAATTATTCGCGGCATTATTGTTATTCTGTTTTCGATTGTAGTGTGTGTCTCTGGTGCTATTTACTGTTTATTCAGACCACGTCACCCTGACCATGTTATGGTGTTTGGTAATATGTTTGGTCGGTTGTCAAAAATATTTGGCGTCAAAATTATTGAACGTATTCCTGCTGAAGCCAGGCATTATGGTCCGAGTATCTACATTGGCAACCACCAAAACAACTATGACATGATAACTATGTCCAATGCGGTTCAGCCGGGCACAGTGACAGTCGGTAAAAAAACTTTGGTGCTGATCCCATTTTTTGGTCAGCTTTATTGGTTGGCTGGCAATATTCTGATTGATCGTGCTAACCGCGCCAAAGCACATGGCACGATTACCCAGGTTGTGGAGCAGATTAAAAATCGTCGTCTTTCTGTTTGGATGTTTCCGGAAGGGACACGTAGTCGTGGTCGTGGTTTATTGCCGTTTAAAACTGGCGCTTTCCATGCTGCGATCTCTGCGGGAGTGCCGATTGTCCCGGTCTGCGTTTCTTCCATCACTAATGGACGTATTAAGCTGAATCGCTGGAATAATGGTTCCGTCATTGTTGAAATGTTGCCTCCCATTGATACTTCTGGCTATACCAAAGAGCAGGTGCGCGAGTTGGCAGAATATTGTCATCAAGTGATGAAAGCTAAAATAGATGCATTGGATGAAGAATTGGTTGTAATGGAGAAATAGGGTAAGTACTCATAATATACTCATAATAGGTTATATAGGGCCACTCTTTTATAATAAAGTGCGGGTCTGACAAAGGCGATAGCTTTTAAGCGTACTTTAATCCTCACATATTTAGTATATGTGAGGATTTTTGTTCGTTGTCTATGACCACAATTTATTCTTAGTCGGAAATGACATGTACTGATCGCTGACCGAGAGAGATTCGTGTAATGCATTCAGATAGTTTAATTCCCTCCATATTCGCGTTATGATGAGAGCTTGATAAATAATGTTTTTGTTAAGCGCAATCAAAAGGATAATAAGCTTTAATAACTTCAATAATGAGTTATTCGCTTCCGGGGTGAATGATTGCAGTGTCTCAACTATTTTTGAGGCATATAAACCCGGAATTTAATTAGGTTTGTCGCGGAGAAAATATGTCATTTAGTCGGCGCCAATTTATTCAGGTATCAGGCTTGGCGATGTGTATCGGAGCCGCTCCTCTATTGGTTCGAGCCAGCAAAAATCAGCAGACTGCTTTGCCGGTTCCCCCTTTATTGGAATCCCGTGGTGGGCAGCCGTTATTTCTGACTTTACAAAAAGCGCATTGGACTTTTGATGGACAATATAAAACCAGTGTATGGGGAATTAATGGCCAATATCTTGGTCCGACTGTACGGGTTCATAAAAACGATGATGTCAAACTGATATACAGTAATCGGTTAGCGGAGCCGGTTTCGATGACTGTCAGCGGATTGCAATTACCGGGTACGTTGACCGGTGGGGTTGCCCGTCAGATTTCTCCGGGGTCTGGCTGGTCGCCAGTGTTGCCTATTCGTCAGCAGGCGGCAACTTGCTGGTATCATGCCAATACACCTAATCGGATGGCACCACATGTTTATAAAGGTTTGGCTGGTATGTGGTTGGTAGAAGATGAAACCAGCCGCCATTTGCCGTTGCCGAAACACTATGGTGTTAATGATTTCCCGGTTATTCTTCAAGATAAACGGTTGGATAACTTTGGGGTTCCTGAGTATCAGCCGGCCTCTGATAGTGGATTTATCGGTAATACTCTGTTAGTTAATGGCGTACAGAATCCTTTTATTGAGGTATCTCGTGGCTGGATCCGTTTACGTTTACTCAATGCATCCAATGCCCGCCGATATCAGTTACAGATTGGTGATGGCCGTCCTTTCTATATGATAGGCACTGATTTGGGGTTATTACCTGCTCCTATAGCCATTCAGCAACTCTCCCTTGCGCCAGGAGAACGGCGTGAGGTATTAATTGATATGTCCAAAGAGGACGAAGTTGTTGTTACCGCAGGTGAATCAGCCGGGGTACTTGATAAGTTACGTGGGTTGTTTGAACCCTCTACCGTGTTGATTTCCAGCACTGTTCTGACCATTAAAGCAACCGGTTTATTATCTCTGGTGACAGATAATCTCCCATCTCGTCTGGTTGATGATGTTACGCCAGTTTCCAATGCAATCCGTAACCGGGAAATTTATCTTGATGATAATACGCCTGGAATAAACGGTGCGTTATGGAATATGAATCGGGTGGATATTACTAGCCAGCAAGGAACGTGGGAGCGTTGGATCGTAAATGCCTCTGCCCCACAACCATTCCATATTGAAGGTGTGCAGTTTAAGGTGATTAATCACAACGGTGAGGCCCCTCAACCGCAAGATTATGGTTGGAAGGATACAGTTTGGGTTGATGGGCGGGTGGAGTTGCTGGTTTATATGAACCAGCCCTCTTATGAACACTTCCCATTCCTATATTACAGTCAGATTCTGGAAATGGCCGATCGTGGCTCTGTTGGGCAGTTAGTGACTATACCGGTAAATCAATAATGGAAAAAACCAGATGAGTGATAATCGGTAGAACTATAAAAATAGCTCAGCAAAATCGGGGCGCGGCGTTGATGCCGCGCACGTTTTAATTCTGTTTTGCCCACTATCACCTTATCAATTTTATCAGCCGTTTTTCAGCACTGATTATTAGCGTTATTTTGCTCAAGAAGCTGAATGAATTCACTGAAATCAACGAATATTTCAGGGGTTGGTCCCAGACGTTTACCGATATCTAGCGTAGTCATCGCGGTCAAATCTTCTTTTTCTAGTTTGAAGTTGAACACATCAAAGTTCTCTTTAATTCTCGATAACGTGGTTGATTTTGGGATCACAATCATGCCGTTATCAATGTGCCAGCGGATAACAACCTGCGCGGGTGTTTTGCCATACTTTTGTGACAGATGTTGAACCAGTTGATTATCAAATACGTTTTCACCACCTTGTGCCAGTGGGCTCCAGGATTCGGTAACGATATTATGTGTGGCATTCCAGGCATGAAGCTGACGTTGTTGTAGCAGAGGGTGCAACTCAATCTGATTAATGACGGGATGAACGCCGGTTTCATTGATCAGTCGCTGGATATGTTCAGGTTGGAAGTTAGAAACACCGATACTGCGAATAAACCCCTCTTTCTGTAATTCAATCAATTGTTGCCAGGCACCGACATATTGATCTTGCGGTGGTGCAGGCCAGTGAATGAGGTAAAGGTCAACATAATCCAGTTGCAACTTTTCCAGACTTTCTGCCAAGGCAGCACGGGCATCAAGGTGTCTGTCATTCCACAATTTAGTTGTAACAAAGATATCTTCACGGGGGATATCTGTTTCTTGTAACGCGTTGCCTACGCCTTTCTCATTGTTGTAGATAGCGGCGGTATCAATTGCCCGATAACCGATATCCAGTGCAGCATGGATTGTTTCTGCTATCTGCTGGTCGTCTGCGGCCCATGATCCAAGCCCCAATTGTGGCATGTGATTCCCATCAGCAAGTCTGATAATAGGTTGATTATCCATTACTAACTCCTATAAAAAGATAGACTTAAAATATCAGTTAAAATTATGGCGATTGATATTAAGTTGATATTAAGCGTAATTGAAGGAAGTAATACAATTGGCGTGATCTAAGCCATGTATTGTGATCAATACATGGCCAAACACATGAATTAACCGGTTTGGTGGCGCATCGATACCAACAATATCACTTAGTGCTGAGCCTTAGCCTATATAATATTGGTACATTAAGTTAAGGATAAAAACCCTGCTGCTGCTTGTAAACCATAATGACTTTTATTTACGTTTTATCGCCGAGATTTTCTTGTGGCGCCAGTACATCAACAGAGAGGCGCTTAAACCACTTAACAACAGCACTATGGGTAAAATTATCAAAATATTCATCACCAAATCTTGGTGATTTTTAATAAACGGGATCTGATTGAGGAGATAACCAAAACCGACCACGATGACAACCCATAGCAAGCCACTCAACCAGTTAAAAACTTGAAAGCGTTTACTGTTAAGACCGGATATACCAGCCAATGTTGGTAACAGAGTGCGGACAAAAGCCAAAAAACGGCCAATCAGTAACGCGGCCAGACCATGTTTGAAAAACAACTCGTTAGCTCGCTGACGATACTGAATAGGAAGTTGTGCCAGCCAATCTTTAACCCGTTTGGTATCACCAAGCCATAACCCTTGAAGATAGCCGAGCCAGCAACCGATACTTGCCGCCGCTGTTAATATAAAAACGGTTGGGATAAAACTCATGACTCCCTTGGCAACTAATGCACCGGCAAGGATTAACAGAGTATCACCGGGCAGAAAAGCGGCAGGTAATAAGCCATTTTCCAGAACCAGCGTCACGAATAGAATGCCATAGATAATCCAGAGAACATCGGGGTTGGCAAGTTTAGAAAAATCATGCTGCCATAATGCCTGCATGATCCCGTTTAGTACTTCCATTGCTTATCCTGTGACTGTTATATATCCGTCATCTTTCAAGTTGCCTCTTTGTTGGCTGCACTCACTCACCCCGGTCACATCGTTATCTATGCTCCCGGGGACTCGCTCCCTTGCCGTCGCGATGCATCTTGAAATCTATAGGGTATAAAATAAATTTATTTCATCTGTATATATAAAGTCAGTTTACAGTAAAAGCTTTGGCATGGCTTGACTTTATCCCTTATAAGAGAAAATTAATGGCTGATACTAATGAATCAATTGGGGCACATAACCATCAAATAAAAGTTAAAAAAATAGAAAAGGAGCGATTCATCGCAACCTTTTCAAAGTACATTTTAAGGCTCGCTCATCAAAATCGATGTTAAATTTCATCTAGATTAATTCTGATCCGCTTTGCTGGATTTTTGGTACGCTCACGAACCACATCCAGAATATCCTCATCATTAATAAATTCAGTTAAATGTGGTGAATCAATAGACTCTTTTAAAAGAGAATTCCAATTGTCCGGTGGATGTCCAACGTTAAGCATTTCACCAAATACTTTGTAAGCGTCATGCTTATCACCATATGCTCTTTTTGTTCTCTCGTCATTTACCCAGCCAAAGATAATAATTTTACTTTCGGCGTGGAAACGGAAAAAAAGGCGATATTGTTGGAAAAATTTTGCTCTGAACCAGTGTTTTCTTTTTCCACCCAATGTGTCACCTAAACGAAAGGCTATATTAGCTGGGTCATTGGGAATAATTTCAGTAACGAGTTTTATGATTGCAGCCAGGCGTTTTGTATCATTTTTTTTCAAGTAGTCATTTGGGTATTTTTGCTGAAGTTGTACTACCTTATCTATTGCTTGTTTTAATTGTTCTATAAAGCATGGATGAGCAAAAAGAACCCATCCGTTTATTACACGCACTCGATCATACATAGTTCTTTACTCATCGTCAGCAGATAATGGGTTGTTCAGATCTATGTCTATTCCAGCGATAAGTGACTTCGCCCGGTTAATGAGTTGTTCATCTAATTGTTGTACTTGTTCAGGATATTTCTGAATGTCTTTTGCCAGAAAGTTCAGAAATGATTCCATGACAAGATCTTTTTCTTCTTCACTATTTTTACGACTGATAAGTACATCACCGGAAGATAAAATCTTATATGCGATACTGTCATGACCTGGTTTTAGCTTAAGCGCTTTACGGACAGATGTTGGGATGGTTGTCTGACTGCGACGGGTAAGTTTGGATTCTGCACCAACCTCGAACTCAACACTTGGTAATGCGTGCATATTTCTACCTCGTTATGCTGATTTGAGAATCTGTTCAACGAAGTGTAATGCAAATGCATTGTACTGGCAATATCTATATTATTGTTTCATGCTGACTTCCAAGTGTTAAGTTTTTCAGTTTATTACATTGAATAACAATAAAATTAATCAACCGAAATTCGACTAAATCCCTCTGTGAGATCATCAATCAAATCTTGAACATTTTCCAGCCCGACATGCAGGCGGAACAGGGTGCCCGTTCTTTGTGGCGCACCGTACTGGCGCATCATTTTTATTTCTTCTGGTTGATAACCCAGGATCAGGGATTCAAAACCGCCCCATGAGAATGCCATTTTAAAATGGTGAAAATTATCCAGATAATCCGTAAATTGCTGTGGGGTTAATTTCTCTTTCAATTGAAAAGAGAACAGGCCACTACTGCCACTGAAATCACGGATAAAATTATTGTGACCGGGGCAGGAAGGCAGAGCGGGGTGATAGACTGCGGCGACTTCGGTTCGTTGTTGCAGCCAGCGTGCGATTTCAATACTGCTTTTTTCATGCTGTTTCAGACGAATAGCTAAAGTCCGTAATCCACGGCTGGCCATATAAACTGTATCGGCATCTGCCATTTGTCCCATCAAATAGGAACTCTCTCGCAGTTGTACACAACAGCGTTCATTAGCCACAGCAATACCTAACATTGCGTCTGAGTGACCAATAATATATTTGGTGCCTGATTGAATCGAAATATCGATGCCGAATTCTAGCGCTTTAAACAGCACGCCTGCTGCCCAAGTATTATCGATCATGATGACAATATCCGGATTGACTTGGCGCACTGCGCGGACAATCGCGGGGATATCTTGTACTTCCATTGTGATGGAGCCAGGGGATTCAAGAAACACCACTTTGGTATTGGGCTTAATCAGATCAGCAATTTCTTCGCCAATCATGGGATCGAAATAATCGGTGGTAATATTCATCCGTGACAATATCTTGTCACAGAAACTTTGCGTCGGGTCATAAGCCGAACCGGTTAATAGAATATGATCACCGGCGGCGGCAAAAGCGAGAATGGCATTACTAACCGCGGCAGCACCAGAAGGGTAAAGCATACAGCCGGCGCCACCTTCTAGTTCAGCCATTGCTGCTTGAAAAGAGAAATGAGTCTGTGTCCCACGGCGGCCATAAAACAGTTCGCTCTTGTCCCGGTTTTGCGTCGCATGTCTTTTGGCGGCGACAGAATCGAAGATCACCGATGATGTTCGCTGAATGATGGGATTGACCGCGCCTTGAGTAAATTTTTGGCTTCTACCAGCATTGACCAGTGAAGTTTCCAGTTTTTTTTCTGCCATGATCCATTGCTACCTTAGAACACTTCAATTTTTGAAATGGTGTAAAAAATAGAGTTAACACGTTAAAAGATTTAGACCTTTTTGTACAAAGGGATTAGAACAACTTGACGAAAATTCATCTCATTACCTGTGAGTAGGGGGTGCTTAACTTTATTTTGTGAAGGGGTAATACTTTTTTATTAAACAATAATGATAATTACTATCAAATCACTTAAGGTTTGATATTATCAGCCTGCATGTTCATTCAATCTGGTGAAGATGAGCAAAGACTCAGTATAAATAAGGTTAGTGAGATGACGAAAAGTAATTCACTGCTAAATAACAAGGTTTATAGCAAAGGGAGTAAAGGCCAACTGATGCGAAATTTGACTGTTTCAATAATATTAGCGCTCGGGCTGGCAGGTTCGGCATTGGCTGATACAGCACCAGCATCTGCAACAGAGACCAATAACACGGCGAAAACCGTACAGATTTCAGGGTCTATTCCGGCATCCCCCCCGGCGGTGACGGATGCAACTGCACCACTTGCAAATCAGATTGCGTTGCAAACGGCATCTGCGACGGAGGGCGCCCAAGTGACGCCGGTTGCAACGGATGAGGTTGCACCTAAAGCTCCTGCTGATGAAGCCAGCCTTTCTAGTGGCTTTGCTACTGATCTGTCTATTTGGGGGATGTATCAGAACGCTGATGTTGTGGTTAAGACCGTGATGATTGGCTTGGTGATTGCTTCTGTTATTACTTGGGCTCTGTTCTTCTCAAAAGGTACTGAACTGATAGCTGCCGGCCGTCGTTTACGTAAAGAGCAATTCGCTTTAACGGACGTGAATAGCCTTGATCAGGCTACGGAAATTGCCGAAGGTTTCAGCAAACACAGTATTGGCCGCTTGTTGCTGAGTGAAGTACAGGCAGAACGTCAATTATCTTCTGAGAGTACTGATTTGAATAGCACGAAAGAGCGTGCCGCTTTCCGTCTGGAACGTTCCGTTGCGGCTATCAGCCGTCATATGGGGCGTGGTAATGGCTATCTGGCAACCATTGGGGCGATTTCTCCTTTCGTTGGTTTATTTGGTACGGTGTGGGGAATCATGAATAGCTTTATCGGTATTGCCCACTCACAGACAACTAACCTCGCGGTTGTGGCGCCGGGTATTGCGGAGGCCTTGTTAGCGACAGCACTTGGTTTGGTCGCAGCGATCCCTGCCGTTGTGATATATAACATCTTCGCCCGTATGATCGTTGCTTACCGTGGTCAGGTTGGTGACATGGCGGCACAGTCAATATTACTGCTTGGCCGTGATCTGGATTTAGCAAATAGCAAGACAAGGTGATTTATGGCAATACGTCTTAATGAAGATCTGGATGATAGTGGCGAATTGCATGAAATCAACGTCACACCATTTATTGACGTGATGTTGGTGTTATTGATTATCTTCATGGTAGCAGCACCACTGGCAACCGTTGATATTAAAGTGGATTTACCCGCTTCATCGGCAAAACCGCAGCCGCGTCCAGAAAAACCGGTATTCTTGACGGTTAAAGCTGATCGCCAGCTTTATGTCGGAGATCAACAGGTCGATTATGATACTTTGGCGGCGGTATTGGATCAGACGACCCAATCCAATAAAGAGACAACCATTTTCTTTCAAGCTGATAAAACCGTGGATTATGAAACACTGATGAGCGTGATGGATTCTTTGCGTAAATCGGGCTATCTGAAAGTAGGTTTGGTAGGGATGGAAACAGTTTCATCAGGTTAGCGACCGCTTCAATAAATCACCGCGCTGGAAAGCGCGGTTGAGATTAGAAAGCATTAGTGGAAATAAAGTGGTAAATGAGATTTTCGGTGAGAACAGACAAACCTCATCATGAGGATCAGATTGCTAATAACTTAATTCAGTCACTAAGGGTGGCAGCTTTACTTGCTCTTAATTAGACAGAAAGCTAATGCTTAAACTGACTCCACAAGCAGCAGCATAGCGCTCAAGTGTTAAAATACTGGCCTTTCCAGCATTTCTTTCCAGTTTGCTTACGGCGGGTTGAGTGATTCCCATCCGTTCGGCAACCTGGGTGCTATTTAATCCTGCCTGATTACGCATATTAAGAAGAAGCTCCTTCAACTCTTCTTCTTTTTTCTCAGCCATATAAAGGGTATGAACTTCTGGATCAGCAAGCAGTTCAGCTTTAACGTCGGAATATGGGACACCTTTAATGCTCATCATTCAACTCCTCAAGCCTTCTTAAGGCTATGGCTATTTCGGTGGGTGGTGTTTTTAGTGTTTTCTTTATAAATGTACGTAAGATATAAATTTTCTTTCCTTTGGCGAAAGCAAAAAAAGTTCGCGTAATATCTTTCTTGCCAGCTCGCAATTCAAATAATCCCTCACGAATAATATCAGTATTGGGATAACGTAATGCATTGCCTTTTGCTTCTAGCTTATCAAGTGCCGTTAATACTTTTGCTTTCATTGGTTTATCAAGCGCCCGAATTTCATCTAAAGCATCAGGGTGAAATATCAACTCAAACATTCAGCCTCCTTTAACAGAGGAGGTTATATCGCATCTTGAGGCATAACTCAAGAGTTATGCATAACTTATGGGTTATGATTGAATGTATGATTTTCACTGACGTAACTTCTATCTGCTGTTTGAACTAAACAGAACCCTCAGAACGGCTAATAATGCGCATCCTCCGCCGCTGAAAGCGACGCCATACCAAGAAAAATGCCAGGCTGCGACAGCTCCCAAAGAGGAACCTATTGCGCCGCCGGTGAAATAGCAGGTCATAAATACGGTATTAAGCCGACTACGGGCATCAGGTAATAATGTGTATAACCGTGTTTGATTTGCCACTAAACCCGCTCTGCTACCAAGATCCAATAGAATAATACTGGCGAATAAAAATAGAATACTGTGGCTCGTGCCGCTAATTAGACACAAGGCTAATGTCACTAATAAAGCACCTGTGGCAACAATAGCTCTCCCACCAAAGCGATCTGTCAATGAACCTATTATTGGTCAAGCTAACATTCCCACAATTCCCGTCAAACCAAAGAGGCCTGTAATATCGCTTCCCCATCCGTAAGGTGGTTGAGAAAGCAATAAGGCCAGAGAACCCCACAGCGTATTAAAAGCGGCAAACAGTAAAAAACCGGATAATGCTGCTTCACGCAAAAGGGATTGTTGCTTTATTAATTTACCGAGTGAAATAAGAAGTTGGCTGTAAGTTATCGTGTGTGGTATTTCTATTTGTGGCAATATAAACCAGACCAGAAAAAGCAGGCATATATCAATTAAAGCTGCCAATATAAACATTTCACGCCAGCCGACATGTTCTCCGACTGCACCACTCAGTGCCCTGGCAAGCAGTGCTCCGGCAAAAAGGCCACTCATCAGGCTTCCTACCGCTCGGCCGCGCTTTTCTGGTATTACCCAGCCGGATACGGCAGGAATGATGATCTGTGCTGAAATAGAAGTTAGCCCCACAATCAGGCTACTTGCCAGAAGATATGTAAAATTTGGTGCTGTGGCACATAAGATAAGGCTGATTATATTGCCGATTAAGAGGCAGAAAATCAGTTTGCGACGGCTTAGTGCATCTCCAAGTGGTCCAAAAAAGAGAAGCCCCATTGCGTAGCCGATCTGCGTTAGTGTCGCGATCCAGCCAGATATTGAACCATTAACGTTAAAACTTGTCCCAATTACTGGCAATAATGGTTGGTTATAATAAATGTTCGCTACAGCAAAACCACAAGCAGCAGATAATAAGATAAGAGAAACGGAAGAAATAAGATTTGGTTTAATTGCTGTATTTGACATGGGAACTCTCAGCATTTGGCCGGAATTATGATGAAATGATTTTGACACTATCCGCAGATTGCGGGAATGAAGAGAGCGAGCGAAGTTGTTTTGCGTAGAATGCAAAGATGATAGCGTTATTATGATGTTGTGTATTATTTGTAATATATACCCGTTATCTTTCAAGCTGCCTCTTTGTTGGCTGCACTCACTCACCCCGGTCACATAGTTATCTATGCTCCCGGGGATTCGCTCCCTTGCCGTCGCGATGCATCTTGAAATCTATAGGGTAAGGCGTTTGAATATTCGAAGGTAAAAATTGCGATGAAAGATTTATTACGTACCGATATGCTAGCAACATTCATTCATGTTGCCCGCTCACAAAGTTTTTCTGCCGTTGCTCGTTTGCAAGGTATGGCGGCATCTTCTATCACTCGTCAAGTAGATAACCTCGAACAGATGCTAGAGACAAAACTATTCTTTCGTTCTACCCGTGGTTTATCGTTGACTGATGCCGGGGAGATTTTATTTTCAAAGGCGCAAGGTATTATCAATGATCTTGTTGATGTTCAGGCTGAATTAGCGGCATTGAATGGTGAGCCGCAAGGGGTATTACGTATAGCTTGCTTACCAACCTTTGGGCGTCAACATATTATTCCGATGCTAGCAGAGCTATTTACTCAATATCCTAAAATTCAGGTTGAACTTGATCAAACCGAACGTTTAACTGATCCTGTCAGAGATCGTCTTGATGCCGTTATTCGTATTGGTGAATTAAAAGATAGCACGCTTTATTCAAAGTGCATCTCTACACAAACTTGGATTATTTGTGCCAGCCCAGGCTATATTCAAAGGCATGGAACACCGACGTCATTTACCGAATTAAATAATCACTATTTGCTTGATAAACATCATGACCCCGCTGGCATTTGCTGGTCACGTTATCGGGATTCTATTAACTTCAACGATGAGAAAAGGATTCTTCGCAGCGATGACTTTGAAACATTGAGAATGGCCGCGGTGAGTGGATTTGGAATAGCGCTTCTGCCTAATTGGGTGGTATCCACAGATATTCGTTCTGAAAAACTGGTGCCTTTATTTAATGATCCAGATGGACGTAAAGAAGATATTTATTTACTGCGGGCACTTGCTCACCCGCCAGTAAAATTAACAGTATTTATGTCATTATTGCAAAAGAGGCTTGCCGAGATTATTTAAGCGAATTATCCTGATATATATTAATGATCTTATGTGATATTATTTAATATAATTCACTCACTATACGATTTTATTGGGTGTTTTTTTACTATCGTTATTAATATCAATTTATTATTGAAATATATGTTCTTTGGTGCTGATTTTATTAAATAAATCACAGGTTAGATTATTGGCATAAATAATTATATCTATGTGATTGTTGATTGCTGTAATAAATTAAAATTAATAGGTGGTAATTTTAAGATATAGTTAAAGGTGATATTTAACTATTCTCTAAGTATCCGGTTCATTTATTGTTGTTGAGTTGTCAGAGAAATATATTTATTCTTCTATATTATTTTACACTTATAACAATATCATTCTTAATGAATATAGAGGTTTATTATGACTAAAATTTTTTCATTCAATAAAAATCATCGAGATTTATCGGCAGGGCATCACTCATTGCTTAAAGAAGTTAATGGTGTCAATGGTGTTCCTAAATCTTTGATGCCGGGTTTTCCTGATTTAGATGATCAATTTAATCAGATGGGAATTACGAATATCAGGCTTCATGATGGTTTTGGTATTGGCGATATGGATAATTATTTCCAGGTGGATAGAGTTAATGATCGAAATCAAATAATTGTTAATGTCCCAGAAGAAAATAAACCCGCGGCTAAAAAACTGCTCACTGATATTGCAAATATCAGAAGCATCTTTCCCAATGCGGCGGCTGGAATGAGAAGTAATGATATTAGTCTGGCATTAAAAGAGGCTAATTATAAAATGACTGATGCTTATCTGTTAGATATTATGAATAATCAAGCTGATTTGAATCCAGATAATATTCAGCGACAAATCATGTTTCGTATTGGACGTACCGGTGATGGTGGTTATGAAATACCGCAGGATTTTGATATTTATGCAATATTAGTCGCCACGTTGGTAAATCGCTATGCTTTAAACTATGCCAGAATTGGTTTACCAAGTAAAATAACTTACTGGCAAGTTTGGAATGAGCCTGATTTATTTTTCTTCTGGAATAATGATGATCCTAAAAAATATTATGAATTATATGCCAAGATTGCAAGAATAATTAAAGCTATTGATCCTTCGGTTAAAGTAGGTAGTGCGGGTATTGCATTTATTGATAGAGGACAAGAAGATTATCTTGATGAGTTTTTACAATATTGTAGAGATAATAATGTACCGTTAGATTTCTTTTCCTGGCATGGATACGTTGAAACTGGAGATCCACAAAACATTATTGATTTGGGGAATGTGGTTCAAAAAAGTTTGCATACTTATGGTTTTACCAATACAGAAAGTTTTTGTACTGAATGGAATTCTAGCCCAATTGGAACAAAAAATACATATACAAAAGTTCAGGGAATTAAAAATGCGGCATATATTGTTTCTACGTTGATTTATATGCAATATATAAAAGCTGACAGAGCTTATTATTATCGCGGAGATGGCTTATCTTTTGGTTTGTTTAATAACCAATCTAATCCTAAAAACCCATGTGCTAAAAATTTTTGCACTTATTCAGCTCAATCCTTTTACCTGTTTGCCAGAATGTTTGAAACACCTTATATCTTAAGTGGTCATAGGGATTTCTCAACAGGTTTAACCGTTTTGGCAACTGAGAATGCTGAAGGCAATAAAATTAATATCCTTGCCGCAAATTATAAAGTTGATAAGAGTCTTGCCGATGGTAATGCAGCCCCTGATTATTTATATCAACAATACTATTTGGATACCAGCCGAACACTGAATCAATTAACGGATACTTGGAGTAAGAATAAATGGTTTGGCGGTGTTGATCCGACAACCGTTCACGTTGATAACGCGGTAGTACAACATGAGCCTGTTAAGCCATTTCCAGATAATAATATGTTGAGAGCTAAAAATCGTGATTATGCTGATAGCGACCAAGGTGTTACCGTAGTAATTAATCATATAGGTTATAAAAAATTTAAAGTCAAAGCATTCCGTATTCAAGAAGGTGGATCTCTGGCAAAAATGACACCACCGGAAGTGACTAATCAGATTAATGTGTCTATAGCTAATAATAAATTAACGCTAGTGGATAAGGGAGCGAAGCCTGCAACGGTAACATTATATTCATTAGAGCTGGATGATAATTGATTTTATATGCAATAGAGATATTATTGTAAATTATCTCCCCTGTTCAATTAATCAATGAAAAATAAAATTATTTTAATCTGATAGGCTCTGAAAAGAGCCATTTTGATAGCAATTAATTGAATTATATGGTTTTTTATATTTCATGGTGGCTTGTTAAGGTTGGAAATATGTTTTTAATATGTGTCAATGATCTTTTGTACGATGTTTTTAAATATAATCTACGCTCTGTATGGTTTTATTGTGTGTTTTTTTCTCTTTTTATGATTCTATGAGTAAATAGGCCGTCGAGTCAATTTTATTATCTTAAATAATTGTGTTAATGTAATTGTTTATTTAATTCAATAAATTCAAAGTAATAGCTGGTAATTTTAAGGTGTAGTTAAAAGTAATATTTAACTATTGTCTGGGTCTTCCATTCATTTATTGTTATTGAGTTTTCAGATAAATTTATTTATTCTTTGATATTGTTTTTGGTTTATAGGAGTACAATTTCTTAATTAATATAGAGGGTATTATGACTAAAATTTTTTCATTTAATAAAAATCATCGAGATTTATCAGCGGGGTATAACTCACATCTTAAAGCGGTTAATGGTGTCAATGGTCTTCCTAAATCGATAGCGCCAGGTTTCCCTGATTTAGATAATGAATTTAATCAGATGGGAGTTACACATGTCCGGCTCCATGACGGCTTTGGTATTGGGGATATAGATAATTATTTCCAGGTGGATAGGAAAAACAACCAAGATCAAATGATTATCAATGTGCCGGAGGAAAAGAAACCGGCGGCTAAAAAGCTTGTTGCTGATATTGCAAATGTCAGAAGTATTTTTCCCAATGCGGCTATTGGGATGAGAAATCATGATGTGAATCTTGCATTAAAAGATGCCAATTATGAAATGACCGATGCTTATTTGCGTGATGTTTTGAATAATAAAGTAGATGTGAATCCAGATAATATTCAGCGACAACTTTTTTTTCGTATTGGGCGTTCACTTGATGGCGGTTATGAAATGCCAGAGGATTTTGATGTTTATGCAGCATTAGTTAAAGCCTTGGTGAATCGTTATGGTGTAAACTATGCCAACATTGGGCTGCCGAGAAAAATAAGTTATTGGGAGATTTGGAACGAGCCTGATTTGCTGTTTTTCTGGAATAGTGATGATCCACAAAAGTATTATCAATTATATGAAAAAGTAGTGAGATTAATTAAGGTGGTTGATCCTGATGCTAAAGTCGGTGGTGCAGGTATTTCGTTTAGTAATCATGCAGGAGGACATTATATTGATGGATTTTTCCGATATTGTCGTGATAATAATGTACCGTTAGATTTCTTTTCCTGGCATGGATACGTTGATACTGGGGACCCGCAAAACATTATTGATATGGGTAATACGATTCAGAAAAGTTTGCATACTTATGGCTTTACTAAAACTGAGAGTATTTGTACTGAGTGGAACTCTACTCCTTTTGGATCGAGAAATACATTTACAAAAGTGCAGAGTCCTAAAAATGCAGCCTATATCGCCTCCTCATTGATTTATATGCAATATACCAAAGTTGACCTGGCTCATTATTATCGGGGTGATGGTTTACCTTTTGGTTTATTTAATGATCAACCTAATTCTAAAAACCCAAGTGTTAGAAATTTCTGTACCTATTCAGCCCAATCTTTTGGTCTTTTTGCTAAAATGTTGAAAACACCTTATATATTAAGTGGTCAAAAGGATTTTTCAACTGGCTTGACGGTTTTGGCTGCCGAAAATAAATCGGGTAATAAAATTAACATCCTCGCGGCAAATTATAAAGTGGATAAGGGTTTTTCTGATGGTAATGTAGCACCAGTTCCTGCGGATTTATATCGACAATACTATTTGGATACCAGCCGAACATTAGATCAATTAACGGATACCGGTAGTAAGAATAAATGGTTTGGCGGTGTTGATCCGATAACCATTCAATCTAATAATGCGGTAGTGCAGAAAGAGCCAGTACAACAACTTCCTGAAGATTCTCTTTTGAGGCCTAAAACTCGTGATTATACTTATAGTGATCACGGCGTTACAGTGGTGATTGATCATATAGGTTGCAAGAAATTTAAAGTTAAAGCATATCGTATTCAAGAAGGCGGATCGCTGGAAAAAATGACGCCGCCAGAGGTGACTAACCAGATTAATGTGTCTATAGCTAATAATAAATTAACGTTGGTAGATAAAGGCGCGAAACCTTCAACGGTAACGCTGTATTTATTGGAGCTAATTCATCATTAATTTTATATGCAGAGAAAATATTAGAATAAATTGTTTTCTTTTTACGTTAATTATTGGAGAATCATAACCACCCGCACAGCGGGTGGTTTGCTCTAGCCCTATAAGGGCATGTTACCGACTGCGCCTAAATGACGCTGCTTTCTCTTCGTTCAAGCTAAGTGTCTTTGCTGCTTTGGCTTACCCCTTGAAGGGGTCGTTATACTCTCGTGTACTTAGTTTATCCTGAAGTAAATCTGACTTTTCTTGCTCTCTGATATATTTACGGATTGTCGCTTCATTCAACCCCACTGTGCTGACGTAGTAACCTTCCGACCAAAACTTCCGGTTGCCAAATTTGTATTTTAAATTGGCATGTTTGTCAAATATCATCAACGCGCTTTTACCTTTTAAGTATCCCATAAAACTTGAGACACTGATTTTCGGGGGAATACTCACGAGCATATGTACATGATCTGGCATTAGATGTCCTTCGATTATTTCAACGCCTTTATACTTACAAAGGTCTCGTAAGATCCCACCTATACTTGAACGTATACTGGCAAAAATGACTTTTCGTCTATATTTTGGCGAAAAGACGATATGGTACTTGCACAGCCACTTTGTATGGGCTGAGCTTTGTGCTTTAATTCCCATAAACACCTTTCCTTACTGAAGTTACGTATATTAGCTTGAACATCTATATCGTAACGGAAAGGTGTTTTTCTTGGTATAACCCTTGGCCTCCACCCGCATAGCGGGGGGTTTTATGTTTAAGAAGCTTACGCTACTTAAACTGGCTAAAGCCATAATAAAGTTATTCAGGCTCTTATAAGAGTCTGAATAACTAATTGAAATAAGTTTTTTTTCGGAATAAATAGATTTTTATTATTAATAAATTAATAGTAATTATCTTTCTATATAATGGGATTGTCTTTGAAAATAATATTTTTTTAATGATGTTTATTTGGTTGTAAGGTGATAAATGTTTTTATATGAATCATTATTTTATTGAATTAAACTATACCCAATGGATTTCAAGATGCATCGCGACGGCAAGGGAGTGCAGCCAACAAAGAGGCAGCTTGAAAGATGACGGGTATAAATAGATTCGTTCTGTGTGCAGTGTGTCAAAGAATTATAGTGCCGTTAAAATAGGGGCATCATTGAAAGGTAGGGATTGGTGACTCTTTACTGTTTATGGTGATTTTTTAAATTTGTCCCTTTTGCTGTCAAACGATAGCGTTGTGATGGGCTGCTAGGTTTTTCTGGATGGCTCATTTCAATTAATCCTGCTGCCAGTGCGGGTTGCAAATAGCGCAGACGGAATGAGCTACGATCTTTTAATCCAAGTGCTGATTGCAGTTGCCCACGGTTCATTTCCCCTTTCAATACCATAATTAGTTGTTTAACTTGTTGGGTAGCCTGATGGGTAGCCTGATGGGTAGCCTGATGGGTGGATGTCAGAATTGCATCACGGATCATGTGCAGCATAAATTCAATAAATGGCGCACAATCAGCAAGTTGGCTACTTAGATTAATTGTTTGATAGTAATGAGCTTGATGTTCATAAACCAGGCTTTCAACGGGAATAAATTCAAATAAAGGGTTCCAATGGTTTAGGATTAATGTCTGCCATAACCTGCCCATTCTGCCGTTTCCATCGGCAAACGGATGAATGAATTCAAATTCGTAATGGAAAATGCAACTGGCAATAAGTGGATGAATATCAGTAGAGCCTAACCAGTGAAAAAGATCACCCATCAGCTTTGGAATCCGGTTTGCCTGTGGAGCCATGTGAATGACTTTTTCTCCATCCATCACCCCGACGCCGCTGTGTCGATAACTACCGGCATTATCTAGTAATCCCTTCATCAGAACATAATGGGCTTCTAGTAAGTTTTGCTCTGATGTGAAATGCCAATGGTTGAGCTTTTCATAAGCCAAAATAGCGTTACGCGCTTCTTGTATTTCACTGATAGGTGCAATAACTCGCTTTCCTTCAATAATGGCTGTGATTTGGCTTGCATCAAGTAAGTTACCTTCAATTGCCAGTGAACCGTGAATTGTGCGTATCCGATTGATACGTCTCAACCGCAAAGCTTTTATTTGTTCCTGTTCAGTGCTTAACCGGCCGATATTCTCACTGATTTCAGCAACTAATTGGATCATTTTAGCTGTAATTGAGAAAGGCGGTTGATAGCCTTTTTTAGCTGAATTCATTGAATACCTTAATTGGATTAATGGGCGTTATTATTGGTTCTGAAATAGGTTGATATTATCGCCAGTATATACCCGTTATCTTTCAAGTTGCCTCTTTGTTGGCTGCACTCGCTCACCCCAGTCACATAGTTTGCTATGCTCCCGGGGATTCACTCCCTTGCCGTCGCGATGCATCTTGAAATCCATAGGGTATAGACTGGCGTTTATTGTATGAATCGTGTGATTATTTTTCCGCTTCGCCGCCTAGTGCTTCAATGGTGCTTTTAATCAGCGCACTCAATTCGCCGGTCATTAGAATAAAGTCAGCATCAAACCGTTGGGCAAAATCTTCCCGATCAATGTCATCATTTTGTTCACGCAGAGTATCACTGAATTTTATGCGCTTGAAAGCGCCATCATCTGACAACATAAATTGAATACGCTCTTCCCAATCGAGCGCCAATTTGGTGACACATTTGCCTGCTTCTATATGGGTGGCGATTTCGTCAGAAACCAAATCTTGTTTTTTACAACGGATCACGCCACCCTCTTCCAGAATAGCTTTTAATTCAGCTTCATCCATTAAAGCAAAACCTGTCGGTAAATCACCGGAACGTACCCATTCTGTCAGGGTTAATTCTATCGGGTTTGTAAATGTCAGAGGAACAACAGGTAAAGAACCCAGACTTTTTCTCAATAATGCCAAATTATCTTCGGCTCGTTTAGCACTGGCTGCGTCAACAATGATCAGATTATTGGCGATATCGATCCAAATATAAGTTTGGCTGAATCGGCTAAATGCCCGTGGTAGCAAGGTATGTAATATTTCATCTTTCAGAGAGTCTTTCTCTGTTTTTTTAAGTTTGCGATGCTGTTCTCCTTCCAATTTTTCAATTTTTGCTTGCAGCGTTTGTTTGATAACCGGTGAAGGCAACATCTTTTCTTCTTTACGGGCGCAAATCAGAATGTGGTTATTCGCGACATGGGTAAAGGCGTCACTGTGTGAACCTATTGGTGGCACCCAACCTGTTTTCGCCATATCTTGACTGCCACATGGGGTGAATGCTAACGGACTCAATTGTTTTTCCAGTTCATCCGCAGAAAGTGAAATTTCCCGGTTTAAACGGTAAATCATTAAATTTTTGAACCACAACATAAAATTACCCCATATTTTTGCTCAATGAATCGGTGAGCATGACCAACATAAGGTAGCATGATAGCGAATCACAGGGATAAGCCCTAGTATCTTGTGTCAATTATCCTGATTGATGACTTTATTATATACCCTATGGATTTCAAGATGCATCGCGACGGCAAGGGAGTGAATCCCCGGGAGCATAGGTAACGATGTGACCGGGGTGAGCGAGTGCAGCCAACAAAGAAGCAACTTGAAAGATAACGGGTATATTTAAACGCGGAGACACGCCGTGCTTACTTATGAAAGTACGGCGCTGTCAGGTCATCCGTTGAAGTGAGGACTTACCGGAGTAGCTTAAATTCCCGCTTGAACACAGTGGTGCTTTTCACTCTTTGGCGTGGGGAGGGTATCAAAGGGTTCAATTAAATAATGGTATATATCACGTTGTGGCAACGTACTGCCGCTAATCCTATTACCTTCATACCAAAGGCATGAAGCCGCCGGCCCTTGACCACCATAGGGAAGATAACCGTGTTCTTCCAGATGTAAGTCAGTATTACTCAGAATACTATCTGGCAAGTGAAGGCGTTCGCTGAGTTGATGATGGATATAGTCACTGGTACCAAACAAAGATATATACATAGCATTAGCAGAATACAAAGGATCAGAAAAATAATGGATTAAATCTTGATCCTGATAATATCTTTGTAAGAAGAACACAGGGGCAAAAAATTCTTTATAATTGCCACCTAATGATAATTCTTTCTCGAAAACCGTGGGTTTTATCATGCCATTGATGGGATTAACTTCTCCTCCATAGGTGCAATAGGGTCTATTTACTTTAAATACTGAAGCAATTTTTATACTGTGATCAATATCGCTATTGGGACCGACAATATTTTTATAGTCACTATAAGGGCCAACTCTATCTTCAATATTCTTCAAATCAGAGATTAATCGTTGCTTGAATAAATCGTATATATCATTGTGTACTAATATGGCGTTTGGACCAGCACAATCCTGCCCTTGATTGTAAAGAACAACTCGTTTTGCACTTTCAACAGCCAGATTAATGTCTGCATCTTTTGAGATAATAAGTGGGTTATGACCGGCGCCATTAAGAATAAATAAGGTGTTTTTTCTGAAATGTTTACGGACTTTGAGCGCATTCTCTGGTGTTCCCGTAAAGATTACTGCATCAGTTATTTTTACGCGTTGACTTAAAAATAACTCTTTATCTTCATAAGAAATAGATAATGTTGGAGAAAATTTGGATAAATTAATAACCTGCTCAAATTTTTTGTAATGTGTATGCATTGCTGTCGGGGGGCGTATGCACACGTTTTCTGCCATAAGTGAAGGGATAAAACCAAAACATACAGAAGCGTAAATGGGTTGGTTAAGCGGGAGGAATGATGTCACACCATAAATTTTCTTTTTGAAATATTCTCTGTTGTTCTCAATATTATTCAAGACATCTATTGAACGGAGAATTTCATCTTCGGTGACGTTTTTACATTGATAGCCAGAGAGCGCTTCAACTAATGCCTCACTATTCCTCTGTAAAGCGGAGGAAAGTTCGTCACATTTTTTTCTGATTTCGGTGAAATTAATTTTGCTGTATAACTTAGTCATATGGATTTGATTCTCCTCGATTTTATTGTTTATGAATATCTCTTTTTGAGAACTATTAATTTCGTGGTTAACGATATTTTCCTCATTTTTTGGGTATGAGTTTTTATATGGGGTGTTAAAATGGGTTAAAATATGTTGCATCTCATTTAAATCTAACCATGTTTTAATGCGTGGGCCTTTAGTATCGCCAAATAACCCTCGGTAGAGCAGAGGCCATATTTGGGATGATTTATCATCTGAAAAATGGTCTTCATATGTACTGATTATATGCTGGAAAAGTTGATCTTTAGTGGATATTTCTCCTGAACTTATTGAGTTGGCAATGGCTGAGAAATACTTTTCTTCTTTAATGTTTTGTAACCCTTGATTTTCATTTTTACATGTCCTGATATAATAATTATAACTTATTTCCAATTCCTGATCTGAAATGGACTCTCCCGGTTTTTTATAGCGATTCAGAAAATTTTCAGCCGCGAGTTTATTTGCTGGTTTTGACGCGTGTAATATTCTTGCTATCTTCGAAAAAGATAGTCTTTTTCCATCTTTTTGCGAAATATTAACTTGATCATTGAGATGTGGTGCCAGTGCGACATAAAATTTAGACGATCTCTGTGGCTCTTTTGAGAGGTAAGTGCGAATTGCGTCTCGTGTAAGCAGATGGCGAATATCATCTAAAGAGAAACTATTTCCTTTCGATTTCGATATTTTTTTACCTGAATCATCAAGGAAAAGCCCATATTTGTAAAAACGTGGAATTGGCCTGTCTAATGCTCCCGCGATCTGGCGAGCAACATCGGCAGAAGCCAGCAAATCTTCACCATGCATTTCAAAATGAATGTTTCTGGCAAGGAGGCGCATACCCCAGTCTGCTTTCCACTGAAGTTTAGATTTACCGTTTAGTACCGAAATAGTTTGCTCTTGATCCAATATTTCATTTTTATAGAACTCCCGAATTTCTACGCCATATTCATAACCGGGTTTATTAATGACTTCATCGCCAGGTATGTAATAGGTTATTTCTCCTGATGCAGGGTTCACGTCGGTTACTATAATATGTTCCAGTACGGTGCCAGTTCTTTCAGAAATGGGCATGATCATGCTGTAGGTTCTTTGTCTTAAAGATCCGGTAGATTCCTTGCATATTTGGTTTAGCACCAAAAAATTTTGTAGGAATAGTTTGATTTCGTCATTGTAATCGCCATTTTGATAGGCTAAAGAGTTTCTGACTAGCTGACACTCTATTTCGTATTCTGTGGCGAGCTTCATGAGTTGATATTCCGCCATTTCAGAGAATGACGGGAAATTTCCGAAAGGGTCCGGCACCTTGCTTATCGGTTGGCCTAGATAAGGCGTTAATTGTTCAGCATTTGGAATATTCAAAGGCACTTTTCTGAAAGGGTCCAAATCATCTGAAATGAGATAAAAATTAACTGTTCTGCCTGCTTTCTCCAATTCGGTTTTGATGAGATTGGCTCGGAGGATTTCACAAAGGGTTCCTATGTGTGGAAGCCCTGTTGGTCCAAAACCCGCTTCGATATTGATTGATTCCTCGTATGGTATAGCCTGATTAATTTCGAGGGCTTCCTTGACATACCATTTCATTTGCAGTTACCTCCATCATAATGTTTTGATTATTTTAGGGTTAATGGTGATGAATAAAGACAGTAGAGGTGTTATTAACTTGTCAGGAAATCCTCAGTAATCCTGATGAGAAAAAATGCTTTAAAAATGTTATATTATTTTATGTTTTTTGTTTTGACGTCAGCGATTAACCTTAAAATCTCTTTAAAATTAATGAATAGTTAACGCGAGTTCTAACCAATTAACTATTACTATAATCAATTATTGCTATAAACTTATTCTAAATTCTTTCGGCTCTAAGTGAGTGCTGAAATGATAAGGTTCAATAATATTCTTTCTAATGTTAAATAAAATTAATGTAATTATTGTTTCTGGTCAAGAGGGGAACATAAATTTTTTTATTTTCTCTTCATTGCTGAATTGAGTGAGATAGTGGGGGCGATGGGTGAATGTGTCATGCTGATCAGAAAAGTCGTTTATAGTCATTCTAATGGTGTCAAAGTTATTGATAAATTATAATTTTAAAAATATTCATTTGGTTATTTTTCTTTTAAATCAGTATGATAGTTAATTTTTATATTTTTTTAAATTAGTTTTTTATTTTATTTGAAAAATAAATGTTTTTTTACTTTTTATAATATGTTCAATATATTTATATATTTTACAAAAAATAATTTTAATTAATTTTAGAGATCGGTTTTATATAAAATTAATAATATTGTTTTTTATGTATTTTAATGTTTTCTTATTTTATAATTAAAATTAATTTATATTTAAATTAATTATTAAAGTTTAATGTTTAAATTGTTTTTTTTATAAATAATGTAGTTAATAAAATTAAAAAGATAAAGTTACCTGATGATGTGATTATTATCACAAATAATTTTAATTATTTGTTTGTTTAACGATGTAATTGTGCATTTTATCACGAAAATGATTTTTATGTTTATTTATTATATGGTTACAGTAGATTGTTTGGTTGAAGGTTATATCAAAAAATTGAAATTTTAATAGAATCACTCATTTTTAATTAAAAGCGTTCATCATTATAACCTAAATTAACGATTATTTTGTAATTAAAAACCATAAAAGTTTATATAAGGAAACCATAATATGGATGATAATTGATTGCTTGAAAATATTTACAATTTGTTAACAAGTTTGTTTTATACGGTAATATTATGAGCGGTATTTATTAGCCTGAATATTTTACCGGCTCAATGGAATAGAGAGATTTTTGTCCAGAAATAAAGCTAATAATTAAATACAACGCATTGTAGATATTTTATTCTTACTTAACTTAAATTAAACCGTGTTAAAGGTGGCTAGAGGGCAGATTTTACTGTGTTAGTGTCATAGGAGGAGTGAGATCTTGGCAAAGTGGTATGTCTGTGAGTGACTCTTTTGCGTGATAAAAATGCAGATACCCTAACTATAAAAAAACAGATTTATCTTGTTGGTTGAGATAAACGTTTTGCAATTTCTCAGTACAATAGCCTGAGTTTGTTCGTTGAAACGGCATATGATGATGCGCACAGCGACAATCCAGCTTATGAAAATAAAAAACAGATGATTGTGGAAATCGACGCTCATCTGTACTTGTAAGTTGACAGTTAAAGGAGAGCTGATTTTGAGTCCTCCTAAACTACCTAAAAAAGAGGTGTGAAATGGTTAACAATGTGTTGAAAGTCTCCACATTAACCTTATTGGTCGCATGTAATGTCCATGCTGAAACAGTTGATTTGCGGGTAATGGAAACATCTGATGTTCACAGTAACCTGATTGATTTTGATTACTTTAAGGATAAACCTACAGAACAATTTGGTTTGATACGCACAGCGAGTTTAATTAAAGCAGCCAAAGCAGAAGCCTCTAACTCCATTCTGGTCGATAACGGTGATTTGATTCAAGGTAGCCCACTGGCTGATTACGTGGCCGCAAAAGGCCTTAAAAAAGGGGAATCTCATCCAGCACATCAGTTAATGAATACAATGGGTTATACCGTGGGTAACTTTGGTAACCACGAGTTTAACTTTGGTTTGGATTATCTGAAAAAAGCCATTGCCGGTGCGAAGTTCCCTTATATCAATGCCAACATCATGGATGCGAAAACCGGTAAGAACTATTTCACCCCCTATATTATTGTTGATACGCCGGTAAAAGACCGGGAGGGTAAGAATCATACCATCAAGATTGGCTATATCGGTTTTGTACCGCCACAAATTGTTATCTGGGATAAGGTCAATCTGGATGAGAAAGTTGTCGTTAATGATATCACTGAAACCGCGAAAAAATTTGTTCCTCAAATGAAAAAAGCGGGGGCAGATTTGATTATTGCTATTCCTCACTCCGGCTTTTCCAAGGAGCCTTATAAGGCAATGGCTGAGAACTCGGTTTATTACTTGAGTGAAGTTAAAGGTATTGATGCGATTATGTTTGGTCACTCACACGGTGTGTTTCCAAGTAAAGAATTTGCAGACATTAAAGGCGTTGATGTTGCTAAAGGTACGGTTAATGGTATTCCGGCTGTTATGCCCGGCCAATGGGGTGATCATTTAGGTGTTGTTGATATGGTTATCGACAACGGGGGTGGGGCATGGAAAGTGACGGAAGCAAAAGCGGAAGCGCGCCCGATTTATGACAAAGTGAATAAAAAGGCACTGGTTGAGTGTGATAGTGAGTTGGCAAAAATTATCGGGCAAGCTCATCAGGGGACGCGGGGTTTTGTCGGTAAATTGATTGGCAAAGCGTCTGCCAATATGTATAGCTATTTGGCTTTGATTCAAAGCGACCCGACAGTGCAGATTGTGAATGATGCACAAGCCGATTACACGCGGCGTTTTATTCAAGGTGATCCCGATTTAGCAGATATTCCTGTTCTGGCCGCTGCGGCCCCATTCAAAGTTGGCGGGCGTAAAAATGCACCTTCAGAGTTTATTGAAGTTGAAAAAGGTGATTTAACCTTTCGTAACGCAGCAGATTTGTATCTCTATTCCAATACACTGGCTGTTGTGAAGGTCACGGGTGCTGATGTGATTGAATGGTTGGAGTGTTCGGCCGGCATGTATAACCAGATTGATCCAAATTCAACTCAGCCTCAGTATCTGTTGAATTGGAGCGGTTTCCGTACTTATAACTTCGACATGATAAGTGGCGTGAATTATAAGATTGATCTGACTCAGCCCGCTAAATACGACGTTGATTGCCAGATCATCAATCAAGGAGCAAATCGTATCAAAGAGCTGACTTACCAAGGTAAACCGATCGATCCTCACGCTAAATTTCTCATTGCTACCAATAACTACCGCGCCTATGGTGGTAAATTTGCCGGCACAGGCGAAGATCACATTGCATTCGCTTCACCGGATGAGAACCGCGCTATTTTGGCTGCTTACATTGCCAAAATGTCTAAACAGAAAGGGATAGTAGCGACTAAAGCAGAGAATAACTGGTCGATTATGCCAATCAAAACTGACAAGAAATTGGATATCCGTTTCGAAACGTCTCCAAGTGAGAAAGCGGCGAAATTCATCAAAGCATTTTCTCAATATCCCGTGAAATATTTGGAAAATGATGAGATCGGTTTTGCTGTGTATCAAATTGATCTGACTGAAAAAAATAATTTTAATAGTCGCCTGCCTTAATTTTGGCAGGTTTTTGTTTGTTTACCATCAACAGGGAAATAATTTCCCATAAAGGAATTAAGATGCGTTTTTTTAATTTATTATCAGCAATATTCGTTTTACTGATTGTGGGTTGTGTGAAGCAACCAGAAGTGACTGACTCGTTGGAGTCTCTATCAACATTGGAAGAGGGGGCGTCTTGTATCTTACCTGCTACTCCGCCGAAAGATTATGATTATGTTGCTAAAGGTGACCGTTATGGTCAGAACGCAATCGCATCGACAGATTATTTCAAACTGTCTATTAGTTATTCTCCAGCATTTTGTAAGAGCAAAGCAAAGAATATTGAGCGCCTGAAAAATAGTAATAAATTTGCTGAAGCGCAGCGTGAATATGAAAAGTTTGAATTGCAATGTTTCTCCGAAAACAAATTTAGTTGGGTAATTCACGGCTTGTGGGCGCAAACCTGTGATAGTAAATCAATGGCACAGTGCCGTGATTGGTCTGATGTCAGAAAACATCCACGTCTTTGCAAAGGGGATTTGCCACCACTGGATTATCAGGTGATTAAACCTTATCTATGCGCTTCTCCAGGGGCAGATTTGTTACAAGGTGAGTGGGAAAAACATGGTGTTTGTGCGTTTACAACGCCAGATCAATTTTTCAGTAAACAGCAAGAACTGTTTGATGGATTGGTATTGCCTAATGATCGTCCATCTAATAAACAGTTAATTAAGTTCCTCCAGAAAAATAACCCATCATTGAAGGGAAAAGCCATTCAGATCAATCGTGATGAATTTTACGTTTGTTACAGCAAAAATTTCGACGTGATTGATTGTCCAAAGCGTGAGTTGTGATGGTTCTCCTTTCTATAAAGGAAAATCACAGTGATGTGCCTGACCTGCGGTAACGTGGGTCAGGTTTGCCTTCTCTTAATCGTCGATATATCCCTTTCAGGGGATATTTTGTATTTATCTGTTATAGGGGTAATTATGAAGATCACATCACCAGAGATACTCGCACTCGCAATGAGGGAGACCCGCAAAAAAAGCAAATTGACTCAGCGAGAAACGACTGATCGGGTCGGTATTAAACAGAGCACTGTATCGGGGTTCGAGAAGTATCTATTTATCGAGTTCCGCGACCAATTCACGCAACACCGGTTCACGCTGCCAGATTTGACACACCAAGGCATATTCCTTTGCATCCAGGTGAGAGAAAGCGTCAACAACATTGTTCATAGATAACAAAATCCTTACAGTGAATTGATTAATGGATAGCAGGCTGCATGAGCAGTGCATAACGATTGAGTAATTGATTGAAACGGGTGTTAATTTGCTGACACAGTGCCGGGGAGACCGTGCCGCTTTTTTGTTGTTCGGCCAGTTGGCGCAATAATTCTTCCAATGGCGGTGTGCTCGCCAACGGTTGCTGAATGCCAAATACCATCGATTTCAATTCAGACCCCGTGAGATAACGACCGCGTCTTTCATCCAGCTCATCAAGGCGGGCCGCTAATCGTTGCAGACGCGATTGAGCCAGGTGGTAATTTTCCAGTTCAGAGACAGGTAACGCTGTGGCTTCACGTTGCTGTTGCCACTGTTTCTCCATCTCTTGCACCGTTTGGCTGGCCGGCCATAATGTTTGCAGTTGGTGTAATAGCTGCGTCCCATACGTTAATCGCCACAACACAGGCAAGGTATCCAAACTTGCCAGTTGCGACC
Organism: Photorhabdus kleinii; assembly: GCF_025384885.1. Classification (NCBI taxonomy): domain Bacteria; kingdom Pseudomonadati; phylum Pseudomonadota; class Gammaproteobacteria; order Enterobacterales; family Morganellaceae; genus Photorhabdus; species Photorhabdus kleinii. The sequence continues at coordinate 91,652 of NZ_JAJAFY010000006.1, read as the reverse complement.
GACTGGCCGCCAGCGTTTTCTCCTGCAACTGATTCAGCAGCACGGCGTTGTCCGGGTGGCGCAACTCAGCAAGTTGCGCTGGGAGTAAGGTCCGCGGCAAAGGCTGCGTGGTCACTTGCAATGCCTGCGCCAGCGGCGGCGCTTGTCGCATCCCTTTCACCCACCAAACACCGGCCACTGCCAGCGCGCACAACGCGACACCCGCGACAAAACCGTGCCAGACTTTCCCGAGGGACACAGGTAAAGCCCGGACCCCATTGCCCTGAGGGGGGACACCAGAAACCGTTTCACGCACGACATATATCAGTTGCGGCCGGAGGGGGGCTGTGGGCGTCAAAATAGCATTCCCCCTTGGTTGTACGGAGGAGACCGAGATAACAGGCATCATCCCCGTTTCCGGTTTCAGCCGCTCTAAGCGTTGAGCGCTGTTGTGAAGCCACACGCGGAGGCTGTCGAGTTGACTTACATATTTCAGTTCCATACGTTGAAGCACTTCACACAGATGTTCAAGAACCTTTTCCACCGGGTAAATCAGCGGCAGGTCAATATAGGAGAAAACCGAGGTACGTAACAGCTGTTGTAACCGTGCGACCAGCCAGGCCAATATCTCAACCCGTACACGTGTAGATTGCGGCCAGAATTGCGACCATTGATGAGCCACTAACCCCTCAATCAGGGCCAACCCTTCATGAATACCCGCAAATCCGGCCCGTTGTGCCCGGGCCAATGTGTACCAGGCGGCACTTTGCAGTTCTACACCGTTAACCTGAAACAGTGTCAAACAAAGCTGTTCAACTTTAGCCCAGTCAATGTCGGGCCGTGCCGGATGGCTCAGTTTGCTCATTTCGTCTTTCAGCGCGCGGAATTCAGGCTGCATACGGGGATCATCCCCGGTATAGACAATATTTTCAGTCATCACTTTATTTTCACCCAGATTTGTTGCTGAAATCAGCATGATTAACGCAGCGGGACAACATCAACGCATTCAACAGTCCGGGCGGCACTCCGGCCCGTTCCGATAACAGAAAGCGGCGGCAGGCAAGGTAGCCCCACCGCAGATTAATCCATCCGCCCTGGTTGGCGCAGATGGCGGACCAACACTTTCCCTTCCGGGACAAATTCCGTGCTAAAACGCACCCGCCCCACCTCTTTCAGTTCGGCGTTGATGTCATAACGCAAATGCGTCGGTTCAATCTCCGGCAATAACGTCACACTGACCTGCTTCAGGCGGGGCTCATAAGTCAGCAGCGTGTGTTCAATCGTCGCGATCAAGCGTTGTGACGATTCAGGCAACCCTTGCAGGATAGTGCTGAGATCAGGCAGGCCATAATCCGGCAGATGGCTCAGCGAACCCGCCCGGCCATTGAGGATACACTGCATATTATCCAGTACCGACAAAATCACCTGATTTTCCTCACTGATCTGATGCAAATCCAACCCGCCGCGAACGTTGCCGAACAGGCATTCATACAGGGAAGGCTTGTTGGTTTTCTTTTTCATCAACTTACTCCTTTTCAGGCAACAGAGTCAGGCTGCCGCCATTCAACTCAATGGTACGCGGCTTATCCGGTGACAGCGCCTGGCGTCTGATGATTAGGCGCCAGGTCGCCCCGGCTAAATCGGGATTTCTGAACAGACCCACCACCGCGACATATTTCGCCTGCGCCGCCATCGGCATATTGAGTGAAGCATGACTACCCGGTTTGACCACCACCTCCCGGCTCGCCAGACAATCGGCAGCGAGTATACGGTCGCCGTTCTCCAGCAAATCCGCATAATCCGCTTTTTCCAGCGCCTGGTTGTCCCGCAACTGATAAACCCGGACCAGCGCAGGGACGGACAGGGCAACACTTTCCCCGCTATCCGTGTTGACCGCTGCCCGGGGCGTAAAATCCAGCCGCACTGTTTTCACTTGTCGATGAAAAAGGGACTGTGTGGCGGATACCGTGCCATCGGCTACCGTCTGCGTCAGCCCGCAGCCGGTCAGCAGTAAGGTGATTGCCGCTATCATCGGCACCGTTTTATAAAAAGCGGTAGTGAACATGGTGTCCTCCTGTGTTTTGATGGTTGTCCGGCGATATTCCCTGATAATCTCCCAGACTCACCGTTATCTTGTCCGGGATTGCTGCCTGATTTTTTTCAGCCTGCAACCCCAGCACCCCGGTCAGCCCCAGCTGAACAGGCTTATCGCTGCCCAGCACCGGCACCGGTAATATTCGGGTTTGAAGGGTCAATTGCAGCCGGGCCCGGTACCGCCAACCCAGATAAACGCGTAGCAACGTCAACAAATCGGTGTGTAACTGCCCGCCCGGCAGCCAGCCTCGCGCTTCCTCCGGGCAATCCGTGTGCAACGCCAGCAATAACTGGCTGTTGATATCCGTGCCGACTCTGCCCAGCACGGTACGTTGCGACAGGGAAATCGGCTGCGAGTCTGAAAAACCGGCCGGTTGCCGCAGATGAATCTGCCGTGGGCAGGCGGGTGTCACTACGACACGGGTCTGCGGCGCCAGCAACATCACCAGCGCCGCTACCCCTTCCGCCGTCCGAGTCGGCAGGCGCATCACACTGAGCAACGCCAGAAAACGGGACACCGGCGTGGCAATCTGCTGCTGACTGCCCGGGATGCCTAAGCCAATGAGTCCCAGTAAACACTGCGATGTTGGGTCACTTCCCCCAGAGGCAAACGTCGCCGGGTAGGAATATTTACGCCAGATACGGTAATATTGGGTCAGTATCCGGTGGTTAAACATATCCAGAAAGGCTTCCACCGCTTCATGCCCTTCCCGGTGCTGCGCGATATCGTTCAGGTAAGCGGTCGGCAACGGGGAATCCACGCCGTACAGCCCCATAAACGTGGTTCTGACTGTCGGGGGGCGATCCGGGTATTCGCAGTCAGTTTCCATCGCTTTCAGTGCACTGGCCGGGAACCCCATCCCCGGATGGGGCCGGAAACGTATCACATCATCGGCGGGATTATCCGTACTGCCCAGGGGGTGCCGATCCGGGACCGTGCGCTCAACGGCCTGACAGAACTGATAGAAATTGAGCGTCGAAATATCGTCCTTTAGTCCGGACATTAACCGGGAATACACTGACTGTGCTTCTCTTGCCATGACAAGCGTTCTCCTGTGGGTTGTAAGACCAGCGTCAGCCGGTTGAACAGATGGATATCGGTGTACAAGGCAAAAAAGCGACTGAGCATTTCACCGAACAGACAGATATCCCCGGTCCCGGTAAAGCCGTTGCTGTCCAGCGTGACTTCAATATGCACGCCCCGTTGCAGGCACCCCTGCTCAAACCGCTCGATAAGCGCATGTTTCACCGCCACAATGGCCGTCAGACGGCGATAGTTCATCTCGTCATCGGTCCAGTCATACAGGGCCAGCGTGCCGCGCAACACTTCCGGGTTATCCATCAAACTGAGGAAATTGGAGCCGAGATGACTGAGCACCCGCCAGTGAAAGCGATCCCGGTTTGGCGGATAACACGGCAATGTCGGTTCACACAGATTACGCACGGTCAGTTCCGCCAACGGGGGAGACACCACCGTATCCAGCAGCGTCTCCTGCAATGCCCGACGAGGCAGTTGCCCATTAGTACCGGTTATCGTGAGTGACAGATTTTCTGCTTCACGCGATCCTTCATTATTATCAATCTCCTCCCCGCCCAGAATAAGCCAGGTGTCGTACAAACCCGACGGCCCCTGTTTTACCCGGGTATGGTAGTAACGCGCCGGTGCGTCATGGCGCAGCATACCGCCTTTGTGGCGAAAACTACTGAAGGGCACATACGACTGGTGATCACTGCGTTTCGAGGAGACTACCGCATCCACCGAATAAATCTCGGTATGCCCGTCTTGAAGGCGCATCGGGCGCAGCAAATACTCTGTTTTCAACGGTGACAGCGGCAACGGATCGGATTCCAGCGGGAACAGGTTAATCACCGGCACACAGTGCAAACGGATATGCGCCGCAGAAAACGGCCACTCCTGAGGCCAGCTTTCACCCAACACCGCATCCAGTTCAAACCACGGCGTCCTGTCGGGTATAGTCAGCTGTTCCAGCCCGCACAACGCGACAAACATGAATTTCTCACGGAAGGTAAAATACTCCAGCAGCAGCTGATAGCCACTGAACGCACTGTCCCCTTTCGGCCACAGCCTTTCCTCATCGCCAAATCCCAACGGGGAGAATCCCCCGTCAAACGGCTGGCGGTCGGGCTGACCGGGCAGACGCAGATACAGCTGTTGCGTCTGAAGCGTCAATGCCCGATGTAACGCACAGGCCAGCGGGCTGTCCGCACTCAGGTACAGCGGCAAACGACTCAAATCAACCTGGCGCCAGTCCACCTGAGTGCCACAATCAAAACGCAGGCGAATGACAGCCCGGCCATCCGGTTCAGATTTAAGCGAAGCGTCAGTCAGCGCCAGCGGCAGCAACTGAACCGCCTGAGTGGTGGTATAGCGGCACCGGGTCTGTTGCGGGCCGATCGGCTGCGAAAGTACCTCAAAGCCTTTTTTCACCTGCACCGGATTTTTCAGCTGTTTCAACTGTGCCCAATCCGCGCCCAGTTCCACAATGGACAGGGAAGGGATGGTGCGCAGGTAATGCGGCCACAGCAAACTGACCAGCCCTTCCGTCAACTCCGGTAAGTCATCATCCAGCTTCTCGCGCAGGCGGCCCATCAGAAAGGCAAAGCCTTCAAACAAACGCTCCACATAGGGGTCACGGGTGCCGACTCTGTCCAGATTGAGCAGAGCCGCCCGGTCAGGATAGGCTTTGGCAAACTCGTTGCCCGCTTCACGCAGGTAGCGCATTTCTGCCTCGTAATAGCGCAGGATTAAATCATCCATCGGATTGTCCTCAAATAAACAGTTCAGAATAAATACATTGGGGAGGTTAAAACGGGTCGAACAGGGATAAGATTGTCATGCCGTATTCTAGGGCCATCAGCCACACAACACCGCCGCCCTGACCGGATCAATCGCCACAAGTCCGGCCAGCAATGTCTCCCTGCGTTGTGCCGTCAGCACCTTATCTTGTTCACTGCGTTGGGCTTTCATCCGCAGCAACTTAAGTTGCCGGGCTTTCACCTCAAACATTAGCACCGGTTCCCACTCACTCAGACCCAACGGTTCGCCGGCGTCCAGCTCCGTAAGCAGATGCAACGCCATCTCATTTTTGCCGTACTGCTCCGCCACCCGCGCCATCAACAAGCGCTGGAGCCAGCGGGGACGCACCCCCATGATCCCCGGCAATTGCCCCAGCCAACGCAACGCGGCCTCAATACCTTCACTGTCCGCCAGTTGTAACGCCTCCGCTTCCAGCGCCAGGATGTCATTCTCACCCTGTGCCGGCGGGGCGTCCGGTAACCCGTGGTCCTGGGCCGCCATCACGTCCCGCGCTATCCACTGACCGGTCACCTCATCGGCAAACGGTGTTCCGTCGTTATAGGCCAAATTCTCCAGCCCCGGCAGGCGCCCAAGCAGGATGCTCAGATCCTGTTTCACAATATCCGCCCAACTTTCATCAGGATGGTCCAATTTGCTTAATGCCTGACAGAGATACCACTGTAAATCGAGCCAAAAGTGGTTAACCCCTTCCGCAAACATCCGGTCGACCTGCGCCAACAACTCATGCCAACTTTGTTGCCGGTAGAGCCGTTTCAACTGCGCCCGGTATTCCGTACGAGGCGGCACCAAACGGGTCAGTCCGGTGGTATCCTGCGGCGGTAACTGATGGACGGTATCCCAGCGCAGATTTTTCATCAGGCGGTGACTGGATAACCACCCGTGCGGTTGATCATGCAGATAACGCGCCAGTTCACGCGCCTGTTCCAGCAAATCACGCCCGGACTGCACGGGCCGCACGACGGGTGACGGCCCGTCACCGTTCGCCGACGCGGTCTGTGCGATAGTTTGCGGCACCACGGCGTCAACACCGCCCGATTGGGCCAGACGGGTTTCCAGGGGGCCCGCCAGCCCGGCGAGGGTGGGACGAGCCGCCGCGTCCCAGTCGGCAAACACGTGTTCCAGTAACGCCAGCGCGGCCAGCACGCGTTCAAAATCGGCGCGATTCACTTCCGGGTAGCGGGATAAACTGGCCTGAATTTTGCCCCCGGTCAGCCATACCAGCGCAGCCTGACGGCTGCCTGCCCGATGGGGTAGCAAGGTTTCGCCAAAACGGTCCGCCAGCGCGGCTAACAACGTCAACCCCTCAGCCAGACCGTTTTCACCCTCCTGATGCAGACGCGCCCAGACGTAATAGGTCGCCACGCGAACATCTTTGCAGTAGGTCATCAGCAGTTTTTCCGCCAATTGACAGATAAGGGCCGTATCAATGCCACTGAGTTTATTGACCTCCTCACGCATGCGCTGAAAATCATCGTGATGAACTGGATCCTCCCCGGTCGGCGCTTCTGCGCTAATGGGCAACAACCACGTCGTCCACCGTTCGGTCTGCTCTCGGGCGAGGGTCAACACATCACGCTCACCCAGACAGGTTGTTATCAATCGTTGCAACATGATCCCTCCGTCAGGTCATCGTCATCGACCAGTGAGATGACCGGGTCATCACCCGGTGTCGTGTCAAAAATCTCCTTCGGCAACGTAAATCCCCGCAGTTTCAGCAACGCCAGCGGCCCGCTGCCCATTTCCGTACGTAATATCCAGGTCACCGGTAAACCGTCCGGCATAGTGAATGTCAGCCAGTAACGGCTTTCATCCCACTTTTCCGCTTTCGCCTGCGCCAGCCAGCGAATGAGTCCCCAGGTTCCCGGATAATCACCGAACAGCCTCGCCCCGGCATTGACACTGGTCCAGGTCAGCATCACCCCCGGTTTATACGTCTCTCCCGGCCAGCGAAAACGCTGCCAGCTTTCCATCTGGTTGAAGTAACGCAATTTCTGCCCGTCTATCGTCAGGTCGGTTTCCACCACATCCCGCGCCGCTCGCGCGCGCAGTTCAAACCGCAGTCCCTGACTGCCGTCCGCAAACAGCACATCCGATAACTGACTGAGCTGATTCACCGCTTTCAGGAAACGCGGGTTAACCTGCAACCCCTGACCGTTCACTTTATCCGGCACCCAACGGTTGCCGTCTTTATGCAATACGCCGCCTAACTGGCGCGTCAAAAACTGCTCAATGCGCCCGGTGTCCGGGCGGATAAACTGCCCCAGCATCGGCAATGAAATGTCACTCTGCCCACCGGCAAACGGGTAGCGACCGGCAAAGGCGGTATTCCAGTTAGCCACTATTGCTGTCTGCCACTGTTCATTTAAACTTGCCGCTGCCGGTTTCAGTATTCCCTGCCATGCCTGATTTAACGGCTGTACGAACATCGTCTGACCAAAACCGCGCCATTGGTCACCCAAACTGGCCGCCATCAGATTGCCGTAACCCTGGGTCTCCGTCAGGTCGGTGCTTTTGCCCTGAAACACCGTCTGCGCCAGCCTCCCCGCCCTCTCTGAGGGATCATCACTGGTGTTTATCTGTTGCAGTTTCAGCCGCACCTGAGTAACTCTGGTCAGGAAGGTTTGTAAGTTGAGGTTGCTGTCCGCGGTCATCACACTTTGTGGATTGTTTTTCCCCATCAGCGCCAGTAACGGACCGAAAGTGCTGTCCATCGGTCCGTTTACTTCGCCAGCCTGTTGGTTAATCACCGGCACCGCCGTTTTATTCAGCAACGTCTTCGCGGATTTCACCCATGCATCCGATAACGCCGGCCCCTGCTGGCCGGTTTGTCCCTGATACGCCACCGTGTTCATCAACGCTATCAGCGGGGACTGGCGCCCGTCCGCCATCAGGGTTAACTGGTCTGTCACCCCGGCCAGATTACGCGCTTTATTCCAGCGCAGGCTGTTGAGAAAATCCTGCCAGGCCCCGGCAAAATCGGTAAAGTAACGCGCGGTCAGGCGGGCTTTCAGCTCGGCCGGTGAGACGGCTGCCGGGACGGCCTGATGGTTATCACTCAACACCCAGTCAATCGCTTCCTTACGTGAAGCTACCGCGTTATCAATCGCTTTCTGTATCTGCCCTTCCCACGCCTGACGGGTAAACATTCCCGGCACCACGCGTGTCGTGGTAAACAACCGTTCCGCCTCAGTGTCGCCGGTCATTTGCCTTAAGGTCAGGTCGGCATAATCCTTCTCCACCGATTGCAGCATCTGCTGGTAGAGCGTGGCTTCCGCATTGTGCCGCCCCATCTGCGCCAGCAATATCCGGCGCGCCTGACTGACCAACGCCGTGTCCGGCGTAATCCGCCATTCCGGATGGGCGGGCAGATTCTCCGCATAAAAATCCCACAAATCCGGGGCCGCACTCAACCAGACACCGGGGGCAATACCGGCCCGGGCCGGCTCATTTTCACTCAGGACGCGGGTTAAAAACGCGGCCTCCGCTTTCTGTGGGTAGGCCATCATCAGATACGCTTTGAGTTGGTTGTGCGCGGCTTTCGCCCGGCGGACCCGTTGCGGGCTGCCCGGGGGCAGATTCACCAGCGCGCTCAGTTTTTGGCGCAGTATCGCCGCCGCCTTATCCCGTATCAGCCGGTTATTCATTTGGGTGTAGTACGGCAACACCGCCGTCAACAGCGGCTGATTTTGATTCAAACCGAAACGCTGATACCAGGGTGCCCCATGTTCGGCCCGGTACTGCAACCGGCCCATTTCATTACGCAGCGCCTTAAACGCCATCAACTGGGCATCGGACGCCTCAGGACGGGCTTGCAAATCAGTCACCGCCGCGTTGACCCCCGCTATCTGGTCGCGGTTGGTAAAAAAAGAAAGCACACTGCCCGCGCCCCACAATAAGGCCAGGGCCATCAGGCCGTGATAAACGTTGCGCTTCTGGATCCATCCGACCCGTCTGCCATGCCGGTGCCGACTGTCAGCTAATACCCCCTGCCAGGCGGTATCGGGCAACCAACTTTGCGGTCCTGCATCCAGGGTCGCTTCCAGCGGCAGACTGAACATCAGGCCACGCAACGACACGACCTGAGCGTACTCCGCCAGCCACGGCGTCAACACCTTGCGCCAGTGGTCAATGCCTGTTTTCTCCAGCGTGGAGGCCAGCCGATATAAAAAATCATGGGCATTATCGGGCAACAGTTGCTGCATCCCCCGCTTGCGTATCGGGTCAATCAACTGGTGCAGTTGGGTCTCCACAATCTCGGGGGTACAGCGTTCAGGCAAAAAGCACCCCACCGCTTGAGTCACCCGCCCTTCCTGTGACCAGAGACTGTGACACACCTGCCACAAATAGACAGGCGCCTGCCAGTGCAACTGTTGGGCCTGATTCTGCAACATCCGCAATGCCTTATCCATCCAGACCGGCTGCGCGCTTTGTTGTTCGGTCAGCGCCCAGACGATACCATTAAGCGGACGGAAACGGCGCAAGCGACGCAGGGCCGCCAGTTGCGCGGCATCGGGTTCAGTTTGCAAACTGCCGCCCCACAGCAGGAGCGTACGATGGCCCTCCAGCCAGTGTTGCGTCGTCAGCCCCGGTGCGATGGCTTCCACCTGTTCAGGTTCGCCCACCAACAACAAGATACGGACTTTATACCACCAGAACAGGCCATAACGACGGTGCAGACGATCGCCTAAATCACCATAATTATACGGTTTGCTGACGGGCAAAAGTGATCATAAGTAAGATATTTGACAGGGAACTGAAAGATAATTATGGGAAAAAACTGGACTAAGTGGGAAGTTATGGAGATTCAATTGTAAATCCTTTTCAGTATTTGAAAGGCAGACCGAACGAGAATCATGCTTAGTCTGCCATCTAATTTTACTAAGCTCAATCAGTTTGACCTGCCTATTCAGATTCGTTATCGAATAACTTACCTTGTAGGCGATCTAGTTCCTCCTTTCGAATACGCTTCACTACGCTGTAAATCCATTGAATAGAAACACCAAACTTGCGAGCCAGATCATGATGATTTTTACCGTTAAACTCGTTGAAAATCTCACGATCACGGAGGCTGACTTTCCAAACCATGCCCATAGGAAAATAGACATTTTGACCGCCCCAAACCTGCATCATATGGTTCGCAACAGCTTCGCCAATTTGTTCAGCTAACGCAGGCTCAACATGGATTATTTCACTGACCGTACAGGCTGTGTGCTGTGCCAGTTCTACCAGCAGTTCAGGACCTTTGCTACGAAAGTTATTCACATCATTCATACTTTTTCCTCGTGACGCGGTTCCGCCACTTCTTCAGTTTTTCAATAATGCTGCTGGCTTGGCCTGAATCCAACCACTGTAAATCATCAATATCTGTTTCACGCTTAACCCAGTGAGCTAAGGCTTGTTCAGAACTATTATGAACAATACCTATAGATGCCATTTCCAACCACAATGCACGTATCTTCTTTGAGTGGGGGTGGCAATCTAATGAACGCGATGTTTTGGATTTCTTAGGGGATTTAATCTTAAAACCGCGCTTTTTCATCGCATCCAAAACGCGAGTTAACTGCGGGATATCCATTTCCCGCGTAGAGGCTTTTCCGGTCTCTGAAAGTAGCATCTGGCGATACGTATCTTCATCTAGTTTTAGATTACTATGTGCAATATGAATAAGCTGAATAAGTTTCTGTTTTGCCATCTTATTCATCCTCTGCTATGTACTCTCTAATTGAGTAAACCAAAATAGTCAGCATTAACTTGATATTACTGAACCTGGCTTTTCGGTATAAGACCGTTTTATCCATGAGTGGTCTCTAGTGGTTGTAAATCCCATGTTGCCACAGATACACCGTATTGCTGACTACAATGTGGACAAACCAAGATTAAATCAACAACCCACTCACCAAACTCAGGAGTCTGGATAACCTTGGCTTGTTTTAGATTCATTTTTTCAACAGGTTGTTTGCAGTGATTACATGTTATTTTCATAAGTATGTTCCTTACTTAATTTTCTGTCCAAATAGGATAATTGAAAAATTTTCTTTTCCTGAATTAATTGATATTCCATTAATATCTTTTACAATAGCTTTATTTACATAATTGCGGGGTGTAGAAAGCGGATTTAGCTTTAAACAGAATTTTTATTTTTACCATATTTAATTACCTGTTACTTAATGAATGTATTTATTAATACCAATATATCCACTTCTTTTCCTCAACAAAGAAAATTTTTTTCAAATAGATCGATAATGAAATGTCGGTATTAATATTTCCAAGACTTCTATTTCTCTGGTTATGGTATGTTACATCCTTGTTGTAACCAACTTGAAATTAATAAAACCAAAAATTAGTCGAATACGCCTTGCATATTTAACTTGTGATAAGGCAGTTTTAATATGAATATTACCAATATTAATTGTTAAGTAGAACTTTTTCTCATAATGATATCTTTAGCTAACACTGCGAATAATATTGGCATCAACCATAGATATCTCATTAATTGCAGCCATATTCATCGCTGCAATAATCAGGTTTCCAATAGCTAATGGATATAATAAACTAACGGTCTCTTTACCGCTATGCCGACTAAGACATAAACGGTCACGGATAGCACCAATAGCGCTATTATCTAAGATCTTGTTAGTATTCATACCTACACGACCAAATTTAAAATCCAGAAATGTTTCTAGATAATCATTAAGAGGAAACAAATTAACAACCTCACAACGTTGTACTACTTCACGAACCTCTTGATTACGTTCCGATAGCTTTAATTCCAGCTCAGACTGACCAATCAAAATGATCGATAACAGTTTTTTAAATCCATCTTCCAGTTCAAAGAATCGTTTAAGGTGTTTTAATGTTGGTAAAGGCAACGAGTGTGCTTCTTCTATTATTAACACATGCTGATAGCCAGCCCGTGAACTGTCTTTCAATATCTTGTGCAACTGGCGGAAGCGTGCTTCAGGCGATCGTTTCAAGTTTTCCAATGGCGCTAAGGTATTCACAATAGCTTCAGCAATGTTTGATGCTTTCAAGGTCTTACCTTTTACATCATTGTCTTCCATTGCTAATACATAGGGTTCAATAACAATAACGGGGGTATTTTCCCTGTTAATACGGTCAATAAGATCACGACGCAGTGTCGTTTTACCTGAACCCGATTCCCCTGATACTGCCAGAAAACCACCATAGCGGGCTGTTTGATACATTGCTTCCCGCACATAACGGCTATCTGGAGTCACAAAAACATCTTCAGCACTTTGAATTGCACTATCTTCAAATGGATCACGAAATAAACCAAAGTGCTTTTTCGTAGCTGGAAATAATACTTGTTTTTTTAGTAACATGTTTTCATCCTTGGAAATGAAGGTTGTATTTTTATTATCGGCATAGGTATCTAATTTATCGGTTGCTTGTACCACCTCAAAACTTTTTGCGGTATCGATACCTTTTCTTGCCAAGAAATCAGTAATACGTTGACGAATTGCATCCATGTTCTGCCTTGGCCATATATTGTGATTAACAATTTGAGCCAACGCCGCCGCTGAAATTCCCGCAGCACTTGCTGCTGCACTTTGCGTTAACTGATGTGTCTGTAACTGCTGTTTAAACACCAGCATAATAATCCCCCCGTTAAGCGGCTACCTTTATTTTTGCATATGCCATTGATAATAAGAGATAGCAACATCATTCCCTGGCCAAATATCCTGTATATTTCTTACGTTATAATGAATTTCACGAAAAAAATTGTATCACTTTTATAAATAAACCTTAGTTGTAATTTGAGTTTCCAATGAAGGTAGTGGATTATGAACTTTAATCGCCATTTTCTTTTCCTTAAATATACACAATGAAAAACTAATTACCGTTGATAATACTGCGTGCAACAATTGCTGATTGCCCCATGAATTCATCAACCAACTCATCAATTTGATCTGTTGGAACACCATTAGGAAAGCGTTTAACTATTTGCTGATAAAACTCACCACACCATGTTTTGCCATGTGATTGGAACCGTTCACGTAAAATTTTGACAACATCAACGGGGTTCATAAGCTGTTCAATACGTGGACTATGTACTGTAGAAGCTTGTCCACGTTTTGGCATATACGTTGGTGCATCATTATGTTCAATATCCAAATATGGATCAAACCGACCATTGAGGGGGAGTGTTTTCAATTTACGCGCTATTTCAGTTTCAGCCGTGCTGTTTGTCCCCATGATTTTCTGTTCAATTTCGGCTAAATTACGTTGTGCAATTGTTTGAGGAATGGCCTGGAATTCACGACCAATTACAGGTGCGCCGATGGCAAAACCGTACTCATCTTTAGTGACTTCATTAACAAGATGGAAAACATCAAAGCCATCTTCACCAGTAATGACTACCTGTGCCTCTTCGTCACGCCAAGGATTGCGGGTGATCATGATTGAATCACCAACACTCACGCTAGGAACGGTACTGACGTCATACTCACGTCCCCTGAAAGATACTCGCAAGGTTGCCTGTACTTTACGGCTTTCTGGTGCGCCAATTGCCAGTTCACGACAAACGTTAATGGCAGGTGCTTTTACTAACTGTTCTGCTGTGATTTTTAACCAGCAATCTGTACGGGTTTGTCCATGTCGACTATGTATTGCACTACGGTTAAATTTCATACGCCATAGCCGTGCCAGACGGTTAAGCTCATCAATATCATCAACCTGTCGAAAACGTAAACCGGACTCGAAATTGCGTTCAATGATGTCACGCGCTTTTTCAACAGAGCCTGTAGCACGGGCGTTACGGGCCTTGTGTTGTATCATTTGAATGCCTAGAGCTTTGCACAAGTTACGTAGTGTAGGTGCTGTCAAAGCTGAACCGGGGTCAGTAAATAAAATTTGGGGTACACCGTGTAATACATCTGCGTCACCGCGATCTTGCATTGCGTTAATTAATACAGAAGTAAAATTCTGACTGGTTTCACCGCCAAATAAGTATTCAACATATATCCAGCCACTTGTATGATCTGTTAATTCAAACGACCAGACACGATCATTAATAATACGAGCCAGATTTTTCGGCTTATTTTTATTAAATTCAGCCACAGGCATCATGCGTAATCCACTGTCAACTCCATTATTTTTATTAGGATTTTTTAGGTAATACAGTACGCAAATTGAGGCGTCTAATTCCCATACATGATTAGGATGCAAGCTAGCTAATTGTAGGCTGGGTGCAGACACTTTCAACTGTTCAGGATGAAGTTTGTACTGGCGCAATGCACGACTAATAGCGTCAATAGATAACGGAGAAAATTCGCCCGTTTCGGTATCAATATGGCCTGCATGAATCAGGCCGTTTGAACGCAGATCATTAACGGCTTGTTCGAGGCTATATAACCGTTTCCCTGTATTACGAGTGGCCTCCATCAATATCCCTGAAATCAAAGTTGCTTCTTCACGTGTCAGTGCACTATTGCCTGCATCAGAACGTTTCTTACGTGGTTTTTTGCCAAAAACTTCACCGAGTTTTTTAATCAACGTTGAACGTGACATACACAGCTCTTCACAAGCCGCCCGATATATTGCCTCTTTACCGCCATGTCCGGCTTTATGTGCTGCCTGTGCAATAGAAACTAATCGTTCGGTTATTGTGGTATTCATGTTATTACCCTTATTCCGTCAGTTTCTTTTCAAGCATTTTTTCAATTCAGATTTATTCATGTGCCTCTTCCTTATCCATCCATTCTGGTCGTTTAAATCCTTCCTCTTCTGCCTCCACACCTTCTTTAGCCCAATCAGGAACAATGCTGTGTTCTCTGTACTCAGGTAGATTAAAGTGATTACGCAGGTTACGAATTTTGACTTCAAGGTCATCGAGTACGCCTGCCATAAACCCAACATGGCTAATGTCAGTACGTGTGGTATGGCCATTAAGCGTTTCAAATCCATTGAAAAGATTGGTGATAGCGGCATCAACAGAAAAAGACAATGAATTAACCTCTTGTGTCAAAGCAGCACCTTCCTCTTCAGGTTTTTCATGATTAATTCGGCGCTGAAGTTTGTGCTGGATTGCAGATTTCTCCTCAATCAAATTACTAACAAGTTCCTTTTTTTCCTGCACCGTCTGGCGGGAAATTTCCAGATCAGCGCGTGTATCACGTAGGGTCTTACGTAGTTCGCGGACAGACATGCAATCAATATCATCTAATGTCAAACCTGCTACAGTGCCACCTTCAGCCAATTCTGACAGTTCATCATCGTCTTCAAGCATCAATTCATACAGTTTGGAACGTCCCAAAAGCGAAAACGTTTTCGCTTTTGTCTCTAATCCAGGTGAAAGAAATTTGAGTGCAGCTTGTGCCATTTTTTGAGCAATGCGAGGTTCCAGACCGAGTTGATCCTTAACGATGTCAACAAATTCACCATGAGGTTCATTCTCTTTAAGAATAATGAGGCGCTTCCCAGCTTCCAACATCGCTTCAGCACTCTGAGCCATATAGAAACGGGTTTCGTGAACGATACGTTCACGTTCATATGGCAGACCATCTCCAAACTGTTCCATGATTTGCAGGCGGTGTGTTGTCATAGCGTTGAGATTGACCTGCAGATCGTCAGCAAGTTGAACATCTTCGGCTAGTTTTACTGATGTTGTATTTTTTGAGCGTGCCATTGTATGAATCTCTTGTTAATTAATTTCTGCTACCAGCTAAAACGCGCTGATTCATTTCTGTAATTTTGGCTTGGGTGTTAGCCATTTCATTTGAGAACGATTGTGCTATTTGCAGTAATTGCATACCGGGTGCATATCTGCCGCTACCCAGTTTTTGCGCCAGCCCTTCTTCTATTAATGTATTTAGTGCACGATTAATATTTGCAGGAGATTCCCCCAGTAATTCCGCTAATTCACCATTACTCATCCCAGACAAGGAATGACCACGTAGAGCCTTAAGAACTCGTAATATGCGCGTACCAGAACTGGAAACGTTAATTTTGCGCATGTCACATTCTCCCTTTTCAATATGTGATAATCTGTTACATAGAGTGATAAAATAGTTAGGCTAAATTTAAATGCCTAAACTAGGCGTTTTCAGACCTAGCTTTACAGCTATTTCATGGGCCTTTCCGTAATTAGCTTTGGATTGTCCATTAAGAACTCGGTATACAGCTTCACGGGAATACCCGTTATCCTGTGCCCATTGGGTAATAGTGATGCCGTGTTGTTGAAAGCGGCTTTTAATTTTATCGGGTGTCATGCAATGGCCTCCGGTAATGCAATGATGTTTGTACGATATGTGACATTATTGTCCCATTAATGGGACTTGTAAAGGGTTTTGGTGACAAAAATGTCTCTTGGTGAGAGATTAAAAAAAGAGCGTGAGCGATTGGGGTTTAGTCAGTCTGATTTCGCGGAGATGGTTGGCGCATCAAGAAAATCACAGATAAGGTGGGAAAAAGATGAATCTGCACCAGGGGCTGACGCTATAAGCCTTTGGGCAAAAGCTGGTCTTGATGTGTTGTACCTGATCACAGGACAAGTTGAAAAGTCAGCCTCTACCGCTTACAAAAACAGTGAGATAGATGAAGAATTACTGGGAAAAATTGTTCATAAACTAGATTCGATGGCACAACAGGCTAATCGCCGCTGGACACCCGATGAACTCGTCCTGCAATCATCAAAAATATATAACTTTTTAATCAAAGAGTCGGCTGTCGATGACAGTAGAATTGATAGAGTATTAAAACTGGTTGTTAATCATTAAGAAAATAAAGGATTTGCATGAACAGAAGAGATGAAGAATTACAAACATTAGCAGGACAAGTTTTTGATAGCCTTAAACAACTTCCCCAAGATGGGCAGGAACGACAGATAACCATCAGCGTTGGTGGCAATAATCATGGCTCTATTCATGTAGGTTCAGTCGTCAATATTAACCCCACGCCATCTCGGTCACGTGAGCTTCATGAAAGGGATAGTCGGGAGTTACTTGCTATAAAACGAGAATTACTTATAAAAAATAAAGATGCTAAATGGCGTTATTACATCAATACACCTTGCTTGCTATTACTTAGCCTCGTGCTTATAGCATTTACGTTTCCCCTATGGAACGCTTATATGATGTTTTTTGGTGGAGGATCTACTAATGTATTGGCAGTTAATGATAAGACATTAATAATCTTTATCTCTTGGACCGTACTGATGATGATTTGTGGAAAAAAAATGGACAAGAACAGGAAGATAGAAAATAGGATAATAGGTGAAAATCAGAATGTTATTGATACCATAGACGTAATCTTGCGACGTAGAAATTCTTAAAAATATAGTTATTTTTTATTTTATATAAGGGTATGAGCTGTGCGTAAGTTATTAATTCCCGCAATATTTATTTTGGCGGGGTGTGGTGATGGAACAGAAAATAGCGTTCAGATTGAGTCTGAAAAAGCTCCAGCCCCTGTGTTCTCAATAGCAACAGATGATCCCACTATCAATCGATTATTGCCAACTATTAGAAAAATGTGCCCAGGATTGGATAAATACTCTGATCAATTTACTGACATCACAGTTTACGAAAACAGTTATCCTTCACGCACAACTATCAAATTTCATATTGATGAAAATGCCAAACTGCCCAATGATTATATAGCTAATGGGAATAATTTTTTTCTTGATATAGAAGATAACGAAACAGTTTTATCTATATCTAAATCAGCTTGCCAATCTGTTTGTTTAGATCAACAGAATGTACCTGGTGGAACGTTGAAATTGAAACTTTAGAAACAAATAGGATATTTATGTCTACTACAAACATAGAAAAATTTAATGAAATTGTAGGTATTATATTTGGGAAATTATATGAGTCATTTCCTTTAAAAATAGATCTTTTATCCACAGAGATAATCGGTGAACCCCTTCAATATTCTGATGGAACATCCTCTGATGAACTTTGTACTACAGTAGAAGATCATAGATTTTTTCTGGATACCGTGGATTGGCTCATGACGAATGGTTATTTGGCAGGGACTATGAGCTCTGAAGGTTGTCATAGAGCCGTATTAACCGCTGAGGGTTTAGAAGTTCTCAAAGTAATCCCTGATAGCTTAGAAACTCCATTAGGTGATCGTATTAAGGAAACATTGAAGACTGAAAGTAAAGAAGCATTAAGGTCTTTAGTTAGCCAAACTCTTGGAATAGGTTTACAGTTTGTGTCCCGTTCTATTGGCTTGAGTTAAAGGTAAAAAATGGCAAAGCAAATATATTGCCTTGCCATTCTCGGTTATTAGAAATTACAAATGATTAGCTCTTTACTCTGTTTAGCTTTCCCCGTAACTTTCAAGTTGTAACCGATATTAACTGCTTGCATTGTCAACCCTTTGAACGCCTTGCGCATTTCTGGAATATCGTTCACCGAAATCACCATTTTCCCTCGGATGGTATGTGCTAATTCTGCTAATAGATCATAGTTCTCAAGCCCGAACTCTATGCCATATCCCTCTGTACCCCAATATGGAGGATCACAATAAAACAGTGTATGCGGTCTGTCGTACCGCTGGATGCATTGTGCCCAGTTCATATTTTCAATGATCGTTCTTGCCAGTCGCAGATGAGCCATTGATAGCTCTTCTTCTATTCTGAGTAAATTAAATCGCGGGGGGCTGGTGGTGGAAGTACCGAAAGTATGTTCAGCAACCTTACCGCCAAATGCCTGCTTTTGGAGATAGTAGAAACGCGCTGCTCTCTGAATATCGGTTAGCGTTTCTTCGGGGGTAATCTGTAACCATTTATAAATTTGGCGGCTGACCAATGCCCATTTAAATTGCCGGACAAACTCTTCCAAGTGATGTTTTATCACGCGATAAAGATTCACCAACTCACCATTAATATCATTAATCACTTCACATTTGCTCGGTACTTTTAGGAAATACAGTGCAGCAGCACCACAGAACGGTTCGACATAACAGGTATGCTCAGGAAATAACGGTAAAATATGTTTTGCTAATCGGCGTTTACCACCAATCCACGGAACGATGGGTAAAGCTTGTTCTTTCATTATCAGTAAGCCTTTTCCATTAGCTGAAAATGAGCCAGGCTTTTCCGGTCATCAATAATCAATAACGGAAAGAGCCTAGATTGACTCACAGTACATACCTGTGAGTTGATAGCCTACCCAGTGTTCGAGCGTTAGGCAGGTCGCTCTTATCCTGTCTTTTACTTTTCTGATGCGCTCTTAACGCCCTTTAAAATCCTTTTCCCGATAAATTGACAAAACTGTTTCCATCAACGACTACGGAGACAGTTCAATGAGAACTTTCAAATCGTTTGTATCACTTATCAAAAAATTACGCCTCGGTGGCTGGTTGTTAACAGCTGTTCTATTGCTGCTTACTATCGGTTTAGTTTCCCCTCAACAAGTCCCCGTCGTTATATACAAATTATCGCTTATTGCTCTGGCTGTTGTCTTGGGGTACTGGCTAGACCGCAGTTTATTCCCGAAAGCAAGGCCCGGTCAGTATCTGAAACATGATGAGATACTCATGAAAGAAGGAAAATATCCCGTTCAGACTGGCTACCATCTGGTGTTTGCGGCTGTTCTGATACGCCGTGCACTGATTGTTGCCGCCACCTGTCTGAGCGTAGCTACAGGGTTATGATTATGAATTGGCGGCAGATTATCAGAATTGTACTGTTGTGGTGTGGCGGTATGGTCAGCCCAGCATTGGCTAACGAACCACCACACCGTTCGCAGCAATACCGCAATGACTTGATACGTGCTTCTCGTGTGATCTGGGGATTGAATGCACCTGTAGCTGATTTTGCCGCGCAGTTGCATCAGGAGAGTGACTGGAAATCACGAGCTATTTCGCCTGTTGGTGCTCAAGGTATGGCCCAGTTTATGCCTACAACAGCGGATTGGATTAGCCAACGCATTCCTGAATTATCCAATAAAGATCCCTTCAATCCAGTCTGGTCTATACGGGCAATGGTTCACTATGACCATTGGCTATGGCAACGCATTAAAGCTGCCGATAAGTGCCAAAGAATGGCGATGGTGCTGTCTGCCTATAACGGAGGCTTAGGCTGGTTACTACGGGATAAGAAGAAAACCGAGGCAGTTGGTCTCAATCCGTGGATCTGGTTTGGTCACGTTGAATTTCAGAACGCAGGGCGCCGTACCTCAGCATGGAAAGAGAATCGCTATTACCCCCGACGCATATTACTAGCACTCGCACCGCGCTATTTGGCTTGGGGAGGTGCTAGCTGTGCCAATTAAATTGTGGGCTAAACCTATTGTATTGATTTTGGTGCTAATTGGCATGTTCGCTTTGGCTCATTGGCGAGGCCATGCCACAGGCTTTCAGAAAGCAATGGAGATCGGGAATGCCGCATTGGCACAGCAGAAAGCCGCATTTCTCCTATTGGAAAAACAACGGGTAGAACGGGAACTGGCAGCTCTTAATGCTTTGCAGAAACGTTACCAAATGCAGGTCAATACGGCGCATCAGGCAGAAGCTAATTATCTCAATGATATTGAACGACTCCGCACTCAAAACCAGCAACTCAAGAGGAAGATTGACCATGTTACTCAACGTTGGATGGATGAAAAACAACAATTTCATCCCGTTAATTGCGTGTTTACTCGTGGCTTCATGCAGCAATACAACGCCGCCTTCGGCCTGTCCAGTGAACAAACTTGCTCTGCCTCCGTTACCTCCGGCGCTGATGAAACGTCCTGTGGAAATGAAAGCTCTGATGCCCAGCTACGGCCATCCGGTATCACGCAACGAGATATCCTCGCCAATATCATCGACAACGGGGAACAGTGTCTTGCATTGAAAGCTCAGGTTAATGGCTTGCTGGATTACATCGAAGGATTACAACAATGACATTACAGATTGAATTTTGGGCTGCCGTAGGTTTTCTGCTCTCTTTCCTCGGTTTCATTTTTGGCATCGCAAAGTGGTTATTCAGCAAGGCCGAAGAGCGGCAGGAGGAAAGACACGCCTCGTTAGAGCAAGCGCTTAAAAATTCCGTAGACAATTGGTCTCAGCTCGAACGTGAGTTTATGCAGTTTAAGGCTGACTTGCCGCTGAATTACGTGCGCCGTGAAGATTATATTCGTGGTCAAACAGTAATTGAAGCCAAGCTGGATGCGCTTTACAGCAAATTAGAGATGGTGCAGCAGCACCGAATTGCCGGAGGTAAAAATGATTGATGTTGCTCGTGTTCGTCGTGAATCATTGCGCTGGAGTCTGTTGGTCGCACTGAATAAAACCCGCCCATATACCGCCAGTGAAACTCTGTTATTGGATATATCTCGCGCGATTTATCCTGACGTCACTGCATTGGAATTACGGAAGGAGTTAGATTATCTGGCAGACCGTAAATTAATTGACCTCAATAAACAGCCATCGGGTAGTTGGTTTGCTGACTTAACTCGTATTGGTGTTGATGTTGTTGAATATACGGTCGAATGTGGCCTTGGTATTGCTCGTCCTGAAAAGTACTGGAGTGAATAATGGCGCGTCGAAGCACAATCGATAAACTCCCTGAAGACGTTCGGCGCTGGTTGGAACGAGCGTTGACTGAATCAGGGTTTAGTGGATACCAAGAACTCGAAACCTTGCTGCGTGATCAAGGTTATGTAATCAGTAAGTCCGCTATTCACCGTTATGGACAAAAAATAGAAAAGCGATACGGTGCAATACGGGCGGCAACAGAAGCAGCACGGATGCTCACAGAAGGTGCCGTGGATGATCAAGATGCACGCTCTGAGGCTGTGATTGCTTTAATTCAGACTGAACTTTTTGAAAGTATTATTCAACTTCAGGAAGCTGAAGACGGAGAAGTTGCGCCAAAAGAGCGCGTCACACTGCTTTCAAAGGTGGCAAAAAATGTAGCTACACTCTCTCGCGCTAGTGTGAATCTGAAAAAATTCCAATCTGAAGTCCGGGCACGGACTGAAGCTGCTGCAAGTAATGCAGAGAAAATTGCACGCAAAGGTGGATTATCTGCCGAAGCAGTTGCAGCATTACGTCGGGAAATATTGGGAATTGCTACATGAATCAGCTTGCACCTGTTCTGCCAGATACTTCCTCAATAGCAGCACCTGTTGTCTTATTGCCATACCAGCAACGATGGGTGGCCGACTCGTCTCCTCTTAAAGTCAATGAGAAGAGTCGTCGAACGGGAATTACTTGGGCTGAAGCGTCAGATAATGTACTCATCGCTGCATCTTCTGCCGCCGCGGGTGGTATGAGTGTGTATTACATCGCCTATAACCAAGATATGACCATTGAATATATTCAAGCCTGTGCAATGTGGGCTCGTGTTTTCAACTATGCGGCCAGTGAAATTGAAGAAGGGTTCTGGGAAGAAGACGAAGATGATAAGCACATCAAAACTTTCACTATCAAATTTCCAGACTCTGGATTCCGTGTAGTGGCGCTTTCTAGCCGTCCGTCTAACTTGCGTGGCCGTCAGGGGATCATTGTCATTGATGAGGCTGCTTTCCACGAACAGCTCGATGAATTACTGAAAGCGGCACTAGCCATGCTTATCTGGGGCGGCAAAGTGCGAGTGATCTCCACCCATAACGGAGACAGCAACTTGTTTAATGAGTTGCTGAACGATATCCGGGCAGGACGCAGAGATGGCGTTATCCACCGTATTACCTTTAAGGAGGCTGTGGCTGAAGGACTATTCCACCGTGTCTGCTTACGTACCAGACGTGAATGGTCACAAGAGGCTGAACAACGGTGGATGATGTCGGTGTACAAGTTCTACGGAGCTGGGGCATCAGAAGAATTGGACTGTATTCCTGCTAATGGTGGCGGAGCCTGGTTGTCCCGCGCTCTGATTGAATCTCGGATGTCTCCCGATACGCCACTGCTGCGACTAACTTGTCCGAAAGGATATGAGCTTAAATCCGATGAAATACGCCGCACAGATACCGAAGAGTGGCTAAAAGCCAATCTGAAGCCGTTGTTGGATGCATTGCCCTCTGATGCTCGTTCGTTTCTGGGACGCGATTTTGGCCGCAGTGGCGATTTGTCTGTGGATTATCCATTGCTGCAACAAAAAAGTCTGGTACGCAGAGTGCCGTTCGTGCTGGAGCTGCGCAACGTGCCATTTAAACAACAGGAGCAAATCACTTGGTATCTAATGGATGGACTTCCTAATCTGCTGGGTGCAGCCTTTGATGCCCGTGGTAACGGTGCTTATCTGGCCGAGTATGCCATGCAAAAATATGGTGCCAGCCGTGTGCAGCAAGTCATGCCCACCGAAGGTTGGTACCGTGACAATATGCCCCCGGTGAAGGCTGCGCTGGAAGACGGCAATCTGGAGGCGCTGCCAAAGGATGAAGACACTTTGGATGATCTGAGGGCAGTACAGGTCATTAACGGTATTCCCCGTGTACCTGATCAGCGCTCAAAAGCAAAAGCGGATGGCGGCAAGCGCCACGGTGATGCAGCAATAGCCCTTGCTTTGGCGTACTTCGCCAGCCGTGAAATTAACAAAGGTCCGGTGAAGGCAAATTCCCGCCGACGCCGTCAGTCTGCACGTATGCTGGAGGGATACTAATGTCTCGTGGTATCTGGGTTTCACCAACAGAATTTATTAACTTTTCCGAATCAAAGCAGTCGTTCACTGAACAAATTGCATCGCGTAGCCGTTCCATTGACTTCTACAGTCTGGGGACATATCTACCTAACCCTGATCCTATTCTCAAAGCTCAAGGGCGGGATATTCGTATCTATCGTGAATTACGTACTGATCCTTTGGTTGGTGGATGTATTCGCCGCCGCAAGGCCGGAGTGAAAGCACTAGAACGTGGTGTAGAACGTAGTAATGCCCCTGTGCGAGTCTTTAACTTTATTCGTGACATGCTTGCGGATTTGGATATGTCACGCATCATTGGCGAAATGCATGAAGCGGTTCTGTACGGTTATCAGCCTTGTGAATTGATGTGGAGTCAGCATCAATCATGGTCAGTGACGGATATCGTTAGCAAGCCACCTGACTGGTTCCACTATGACCGTGATAACCAACTGCGTTTTCGTGCTCGTGATGCAGGCGTTGAGGGAGAACGGGTTCCTCTCTATAAATTTGTAACGCCACGTCAAGACGCCACTTATGACAACCCTTACGGATTTCCAGACTTATCAATGTGCTTCTGGCCCGTTACCTTTAAGAAAGGCGGCATGAAGTTTTGGGTACGCTTTGCCGAGAAGTATGGTTCACCGTGGGTAATTGGAAAGCATCCACGAGGTACGCCACAAAGTGAAATTGATCTGTTATTGGATTCGATGGAAGCAATGATTGATGATGCAGTTGCCGCCATTCCTGATGATTCCTCCGTTGAGATTAAAGAGGCAGCAGGTAAATCAGACAGCAGTGATATTTATCAGAACTTAATTACCGTTGCTCGCAGTGAGATCTCCATCGCGTTACTGGGACAAAACCAAACGACCGAAGCAAACAGCAATAAAGCCTCTGCACAAGCAGGATTGGAGGTAACGGATGATATTCGTGATGCTGATGTTGACGTTATCACCAGCGCCATTAATCAGGCTATACGCTGGGTCGTAGAATTGAACTTCGGTAACGTTGAATGTCCGGTCTATCGTCTTTGGGAACAGCGGTCGGTTGATGAAACACAGGCTAATCGTGACGTTAAGTTGAGTCAGGCTGGTGTCAAATTTACTCCGCAATACTGGAAACGCGAATATCAATTGCAGGATGGGGATATTGATGAAACAACCTTGTCAACCACGCCTATTCCCCCACTCCCACTGGCGTTTTCTGAAGCTGTTAACGCAGATTTAGCAGCACAGGACACCTTAGATGAAGCGCTGGATATTTTGATGAATGAAGGATCATTGAATGAATCGTTGAGATCTCTACTGGCTCCTTTGTTCCATCGTGTTCAAAACGGTGCTAATCCCAGCGATCTTATAGGAGAGTTAGCCGAGCTTTATCCACAAATGGACACAGATGGTTTGCAAGAGCGGCTAGCGCGGGTTTTGTTTGTGTCTAACATTTGGGGACGCTTGCATGAGCATAACCACGCCTGAACTGGCGTATTGCATGACATTACCTCCCAAGCGAGCCATTGGTTATCTGCAATCTAAGGGCTACAAGATAACCTGGGATTGGGAAGAACTTTGGCAAGAGACTCATTCCCATGCATTCACAGTGGCGAAAGTCACGCGTCTGGATATTCTGGAAGATATTCGCCAGGCGCTACAGCAGGCACTGGATGAAGGCAAGACTGATCGTTGGTTTCGTCAGGAGCTGGAGCCAACATTAAGACGTAAGGGGTGGTGGGGAACGAAAGAAACCGATGACCCCGTTACAGGGGAACGTGTCACTGTTCAGCAAGGTAGCCCGTGGCGTCTTGATACTATCTTTCGTACCAACATGTCAGTGCTGTACAGTGCAGGCCGTTGGACCGAACAAATGGAAAATGTTGATGACCGACCGTACTGGATGTATACAGGGATCAACGATAACCATACACGCAAGAGCCATCTTGCATTACATGGTTTGGTATTTCGCTTTGACGACCCATTTTGGCAAGCTTTCTATCCTCCTAATGGTTGGTGTTGCCGTTGCAGTGTGATTGCTCTCAGTCATGATGACGTTCGTGTCAGAGGGATGAAAGTTATGAATTCAGGTAAAGCAATGGGCTGGGAGTTGAAATTGGTTTCACAAAAAACAGGTGAGATGCAGCCCGTTGCTACATTCAACACAGGTATAACAAAAGTGGCGACTGATGTAGGTTGGTCATATTCGCCGGGGACAGCATATCGTCCCGATTTGACCAGATATCAGGGAGAGCTCTCTGGACTGGCCCGCCGCGAACTGAGAGGACAGAATGAGTAATCTTACTATCACCATTAATGATGAAGACCTAAGACGTGGATTACGGGCATTAGAATTGGCTGCTAATGATCTGACACCTGCCATGCGTAAAATTGCTGGGACATTGTCAGCAGAAACCGCCTTTAACTTTGAAGCTGAAGGGCGCCCGGCATGGATACCCTCTGTAGCTGCAAAGGAACGTGGTGGTCAAACGCTGCAAAAAACTGCTCGTTTGATGAGTTCAGTCAGTACCCGCTATGATTCCCATACGGCAGTTGTCGGTACAAACTTAGTCTACGGACGTATTCATCAATTGGGAGGTAAAACTGGCCGTAATCAATCTTTATTGCTACCAGCCCGGCCTTATCTGCCCGTAACAGAACAAGGCGAATTATCACCAGATGCAGCAAGAGCTGTATTAAGCACCATTCAACGACATCTTGAATCAGCGGCGCATCGTTAAACTTTCCCTCCCTATGCGGGTGATTTATCATTGTCATTCGTAAGAGACTTTATAAAGCGTTTACAGACTCAAATTTTCGATATCTAATTGCATGCAGTTCCACTTTCTTATTTCCTTCCCAAGTTTTTTCTAAAGCAGATTAAAAGTCGTTTTTTCTGATCGTGGAGAAACTGCCTCTATTAACGTAATAGAGGCAGTGAAATGAAGTCACTTCACATTTTCAAATCCGGTACACATACCGATATGAATGGCAAACAATTGCCGTTCAGCCCTGCAGATTTGCAAGCTTGTGCAAAGGCTTATGACTCATCGTTGCATGAAGCACCGATTGTGATTGGTCATCCAAAAGACAATTTACCCGCCTATGGTTGGGTTAAATCGCTGACGTCTTCCAGTGATGACTTGATTGCAGAGCCTCAACAGGTTGATGTTCAGTTCGCTGAACTGGTCAATGCAGGCCGCTATAAAAAAATTTCTGCTTCTTTCTATTTACCTGATTCCCCAAACAACCCTAAACCCGGCGTGCTCTATTTGCGTCATGTCGGCTTTTTGGGCGCACAGCCACCCGCCATTAAAGGACTGAAACAGGTTGAATTCAGCGAGCAAGAACATGGTGTCGTGGAGTTCTCTGATTGGAGTGACATCACTAACGCTTCACTTTGGGGGCGTCTGCGAGAATTTTTGATCAGTAAATTCGGT
Organism: Photorhabdus kleinii; assembly: GCF_025384885.1. NCBI lineage: Bacteria > Pseudomonadati > Pseudomonadota > Gammaproteobacteria > Enterobacterales > Morganellaceae > Photorhabdus > Photorhabdus kleinii. Next base: position 64,739 of record NZ_JAJAFY010000006.1, on the reverse strand, counting down.
ATGGACGAAGCAGACAAAGCGCTTCCTTCTTGGCAGGTGGATTCATTACGTGAAGAAGCTTATAGCACGACTCAGTCTACTCCTTCCTTTCATGAACCCAATAACACACATCAACGTGAGGAAAACATCGTGATAAATGAAGAAAAAAAGGCGCTCAAAGATGAAAACACCCGCCTGAAAGAACAGCTTGTTGCCCGTGATGCTGCCGACGCAAAGCGCAAACAAACTGAGCAACAGGCCGGAAACGTGGCATTTGCCGAAAAGCTGGTCGCAGACGGCAAATTGGCGCCTGCTGCCCAATCTGTCGTGGTCGCCTTGCTGGACGCTGTAACTCAAGGAAATTCCCCTGTCGAGTTTGCTGAAGGTGATGTGAAAAAGCCACTGGCTACCGCGTTTAAAGATCTGCTGAGTTCTGCCCAGCCGGTTATTGATTTTGGCGAACATGCAACAAAAGACCGGGTTGACCAAAACACGTCATCAGATATTGCTGAGTTTTCTGATGCAGATCCTGAGCGTCTGGCGCTGCATCAAAAAGCCGTCGCTCTGGCGAAGAAAGAAGGTATCAGTTACGACGTAGCCGTTGCCCGCTGTCTGTAACACTGTGACCGTAACTATTAAGGAGAGATAAATGTCTGATTATTTGAAAGGCAAACGTATTGTTGACCCTGTGCTAACCAGTGTTGCACGTGGTTATAAAAATGCGGCATTCATTGGCGAACATCTTTTCCCTGTCGTCGAAATGGAGAAAGAAGGTGCTAGTGTGCCGACATTTGGTAAAAGTGCTTTTGTGGAATATGACACCAAGCGTGCTGTTGGTGCCAACAGTAACGTTTTGATCCGTGAGAAAGGTTCTTCGTTAGATATCGTGCTCAACGAGCATGATCTAGCTACACCTGTTGATTATCGCGAGAAATCAGAATCTTTATTTAATGAAGAAGCAAAGGCAATCCGTCGTTCCACCAATGGCGTGAATCTCAAACGCGAACTGTATGCAGCTCGATTGGCACAAGACCCTGCGGTTTACCTCAGTGACTCAGTGAAGAGTCTGACAGTTAATGAACGTTGGGTTGGCGGCAAAGGTAGTCCAATCAAAGTCATTGAAGCTGGAATTGATGTTGTTCGTACTGCCATTGGTGTACGTCCAAACCTCATGACTATGGGGGCTAGCGTGATGTCACTGTTGAAGTTTCATCCTGAAATTCAGGCAGCTATTGGAGCCAACGAACGTAAACGTATCACAATAGAAATACTCAAAGATCTTTTCCAAATCCAGAACGTTGTCGTTGGTGAACCAGTTTCTACCCCAAGCATTAAAGAAAATCCCGTTGATATCTGGGCTGATAATTTGATGTTGCATTACGTATCACTTCCGCAGGCAGGAGCAGAAAGCGCCGATGAGTATGAGCCTTCATTTGGTTATATGTTTCGCCGCAAAGGAATGCCTGTAGCGGATAAATATCCGGGTGTTGGCGGCAAGGTGAATTACTGCCGTTATACCGATATTTATAAAGTTGCGGTTGTTGGAGGTGATGCTGGCTATCTGATTACCAATATTGTGAAGTAAGAGGAACAATCATGGCAGTAACACAACAACCCGTATTGACCACGACCATCATCGCCACGGCTAATATCGTACAGCATCGTTTGGTGGGTGCCGATAATGCCCCTTGTCAGGCTGGAGCCGTTGCACTTGGTATAGCGGAAATGGATGCGAAAGCAGGTGATGCTATTCCAGTCAATGTCTTGGGTATTATTGCTGTTGAAGCAGGTGGGCCAATAGCTCGTGGGCAAGTCGTACAGTCGGATAAGAATGCTTGCGCAGTACCACTAAGTTCTGCGGAGAATGCTGCCGGAACATCTATCGGATTTGCGCTGGATGAGGCCACGGCTGCTGGCAATGTTATTCGCATCTTACGTGGTGTATGACATGTATTGCTCATTGGCAGATCTGCAAGGACAGATACCAACGCAATCATTGATATGGCTGTCTAACGAAGAACCTAATGCCCAGACGATCAATGAAACTGTGGTTAACAGTGTCATTCGCTATGCCGATGAACTTATTGATGCCCATTTACGCGGGCGTTACATCCTGCCTCTGGCGGAGGTTCCCACGGTATTACGCGATGCTGCTATTACGTTAACACGCTATCGGTTGTATGCCCGCCGTCCAGAAGGCTCTGTTCCTGAAGCCGTGATAGATGATTACAAAATTGTTTTGCGCCAACTGGCTGACATTCGTGATGCTAAACTGACACTGGGCCTGCTTTCCACAGGAAAAGATGCTCCTGAGCCGGGAGAGTTTCGTGTTCGAGCGCGTCATCCCACCTTTGGGGGAAGTCAAGGGATGTTGGAGAAATACTAATGGATGTTTCGCCGATCATTGATGCCATCGTCATGAGGTTAAAAGAAAAGCTACCTAGCTTACAGGTGGAGTATTTCCCTGAAAGGCCGACTGAATTCAGGCTGAACCATCCCGTGGGAGCCATTTTAATCAGCTATCCCGGCTCTCGCTTTGATAAGCCTGAAGATGTTGGGGCAGTATTGCAGACACAAACTGTCATGCTCAATGCCACTATCGTTTTTCGTCAACTTAATGGACGTCACGGAGCCGTTGCCACACTGGATGATGTACGCCGGGTTCTCGGTGGATTCCAACCACCGAACTGCCAACGTAAATGTTGGCTGGTACGGGATACATTTCTCGGTGAGATAGCTGGCTTGTGGCAATACACGCTGGATTTTGCGACTGAAAGTGTATTTATCGAAGATAGTGAGTCACCGGATGGCCCGCCGTTAGCCCAAATCAATTATGAGGAAACTAAACAATGAAATACCTCTATACAGGCCCAGCAAGCGGCGTCACTTTAGCAGATGGCACAGAAGTCTTGCTCTGGTCAGAAAAAACTGTTGATTTACCAGAACAGCATGATTATGTGAAGACATTGATCGCACTGCGATATCTTCATCCACTATCAGAACAGCAAAAAAGTATCCTGAAGAAAAAAGAAAAGTCTGAGGGGGTCACTGATGGCCACTAATTATTTACATGGCGTCGAAACTATCGAAGTCGAACAAGGCTCCCGTCCGGTCAAGACAGTGAAATCCGCCGTGATCGGCTTAATTGGTACTGCACCGATAGGGCCAGTAAACGCAGTGACACTTTGTCTGTCAGAAAAAGATACAGCTCAATTTGGTGCTCAAATGAATGGTTTTACCATCCCACAAGCACTGGATGCTATTTATGATCATGGTGCGGGTACTGTGCTGGTCATTAATGTTCTTGATCCTGAAATACATAAAGCCAATGTTGCCAGTGAAAGCATTATCTTTGATAAAACCACAGGAACAGCAAAACTGGCTAACCCCGTGGTCAGTAATGTCTTGCTAAAAGCCAACTCTGATAGTGCGCCTTATATAGAAGGACAAGATTATTCTCTGGATGTTCAAACAGGTAGGCTCAAGAACATCGGTAAAAACATCATTGCTGGTACAACCGTAATGGCCAGTTATGACTTTACCGATCCCACGTTGGTAACACCCGCTGACATTATTGGCAGCATCAGTGCAGCGGGTAACCGTACAGGTATGAAGTTGCTGAATGATACTTATAACCTGTATGGATTCTTTGCCAAGATCTTGCTGGCTCCTGTTTACTGTACCCAGCTAAGTGTGGCGACAGAACTGATTGCCCTTGCAACTAAATTGGGTGCCATGACTTATATTGATGCCCCGATAGGTACCACTTTTGCTCAGGCTATCAGTGGCCGAGGCCCGTCTGGCACAATCAATTTTAATACCAGTTCTGATCGTGTCCGACTGTGTTACCCACACGTCAAAGTCTATGATTCAGAAAGCAATAGCGAGCGCTTGGAACCATTGTCATCTCGTGCAGCAGGGCTGCGTGCCAAGATTGATGCAGACAAAGGTTTTTGGTGGTCATCCTCCAATCAAGAAATTAGGGGGATCACCGGGATTGAGCGTCAGCTATCCGCCATGATTGACGATCCACAAAGTGAAGTGAACCAGCTCAATGAACAAGGGATTACTACAGTGTTCAATAATTATGGCTCTGGTTTGCGCTTATGGGGCAACCGTACCGCCGCGTGGCCAACTGTGACACACATGCGTAACTTCGAGAACGTGCGCAGAACAGGAGACGTGATTAATGAATCCCTGCGTTACTTCAGTCAGCAATATATTGATATGCCGATCACGCCGGCTCTGGTAGATGCCCTGACAGAATCTGTGAATGCCTATGGTCGTAAATTGATTGCTGATGGTGCTTTGTTAGGATTCAAATGCTGGTTTGAGCCGACCCATAACGAAGAAACAGAGCTGGCATCAGGTCATCTGTTACTCAGTTATAAGTACACACCGCCGCCACCACTGGAACGGCTGACATTTGAGACCGAAATTACCTCTGAATATTTGCTGAATTTAAAGGGGAATAATTAATGGCTGGAAAAATAGAAATTAACCGCATCACCAATGCCAATATTTATATTGACGGCAATAACCTGTTGGGACGGGCTGAAGAAGTGAAACTGCCAGACGTTTCCATGACTATGCAGGAGCATAAGGCGCTGGGGATGGTCGGTAAGGTGGAATTACCGGCAGGCTTCGATAAGCTGGAAGGCGAGATCAAATGGAACAGTTTCTACCGTGACGCTATGTTATCTGCTGCCAATCCCTATAAGTCTCTGGCATTACAGTGCCGTTCCAGCGTCCAGAAATTCAGTTCACAGGGGCGCATTGATGAAGTACCATTGGTGACGTATCTGACCATCTTATTTAAGAAAAATCCGCTGGGCACATTTAAACAACATGAAAATGCTGATTTTTCCAGTAGCTTTACCTGTACCTATATTAAACAGGCGCTGGATGGTGAAGAATTGCTAGAACTGGATTATTTGGCCAATATCTTCCGTGTTGGCGGCGTTGATCAATTGACCGATTATCGCATCAATATCGGAGGTTAAACTAAATAATGACGGTAGAATTAGTGGATAAAAACCAGAATATTCCCAGTCTTGGATTACCTAATGGTACATGGTTTGCTGTCTTAAACATTCCAGGTGTGGAGACTTTGTTTTCTACTCAGAAAACCAATGATCCTATTGACTGCTCTCGTTCCAAAGCCAGAAAGCTCGCCGACTTGATTGATAGGTGGATTCCACCGGAAGGTTGGTTTTCCGATATCGGTGCAGAGAAAGGGAAAGAATATCTGATAGATTTTTTCTGTAACTGTAAAGGCTTTCGCACTCACTAATGACAGGGGCATCAGCCCCTTTCTTCTTTAATCCCCTTTAATATCTCCGTTTCCATACATGAATGATACTGAATGAAACTTACAGAGGAGTATCATCATGTCAACTACGACTTACCATCTTCAATTTCCCTATACCACGGCTGCTGGCGTTCGCATTGAAGAGCTCCAGCTATCACGTTTGAGAGTTAAAGATATCAAAGCTGTCCGGCGAGCCAGCGAAAACCCTGCTGACTGGGATGATATTTTGTTAGCGCGTTCTACAGGGTTGTTACCGGAAGATATCGAACAGATGGATGTCGCTGATTATCTGGCATTGCAGCAACGATTTCAGCAAGTCATCGGATTGGATCAGGGAAATAAAAACAGTGTGGCAAGCATCGGCGATGTTAGCACGATGGTTCCGGTTCCAGCCGAGCGAGATTGATAATCTGGCACTGGATGAATTTGAATGTTGGCTGGATGAGGCCAACACCCAAATCAAACGCGAGAATGGAGACGGTTAATTGATGCAGGCAAATATTGTCCCTAATAGTGTCTGGAATACTGGAAGTGAATTTCCCATTTAATGAGAGCTTAATTCGTGTCAGCAAAATTTTCCATTGGTGTCATTATTGGTGGGGCCATCAGTGGTGCGTTCAGTTCTGCCATGTCCGGTACACGTCGTACACTGGGAGCGCTGGGAGAAACGACACGGCGACTTGAGAACAGACAACAAGTACTGAACCGTGCTATTGAACGTTACGGTCAGCTTGGTTCCCGCAGTGCTCAGAGTTTGAATAGTGATCTGCAACGTGTTAGCCGAACGCTGGAGCAGTTGAACCGTCAGCAACAGCGCTTACAGTCTGCTGCTATCATGAGTGATGCAGCCAAAGCGAATCGTATGGCGCTATATGCACAGGGAGCCGAAACTTATGCATTAACTCGCACGATATCCTCTCCCGTTGTTCAGTCCGTAACAAAGTATGCCTCTTTTGAATCAGGATTAAGGGATATAGCTGTCACAGGCAATCTGTCTCCGAAAGAAGAGCAAAAAATCGGAATCATCTTGCGCCAGAACGCCAAGCAAACAAACCAATTACAAGAAACCCTGCTGGAAGGTGTTGGTACATTGGTTGCTGCCGGAAAATCTCCCATGAAATCGACCGATATGAGTGGATTATTGGGCCGCGTCGCCACGGCATCCAAAGCTAATATTAATGACTTAGCCAAAATGGCTCTATCCTTTGAGTCCCTGAAAATTGAAGGTGATCAAGCGCTAAAAGAAGCCTTTAACCGAGCCGTTTTCGGCGCTAAATCGGGTCGTTTTGAATTAAAAGATCTCGCCCAATACTTTCCAGAAATGACGCAGCAATTTGCTGGTAAGGGAATATACGGTCAGGAGGTAGTTTCACAGATTATTGCCAGCTTGGAAGTTGGTCGTGAAGGTGCAGGAACGGAAGGTGAAGCAGCTACCAATATGAGGAACTGGCTAGCTTCAATGGGACGTGGTGATATTGCCAAAAGATACGCTGAAGCTGACGTCGATTATCAAACCTCAATGAGCAGATATGTTTCTTCGGGGTACTCACAATATGAAGCCTCAATCATGATCGCAGACCGCTTTATCAAGAGTAAAGGAGCCGATCTCATGAAAGAGTGGAAAAAAGCGGGAGCCAGAGGTGATGAAGATGCACAGCGTATGCTCATGGAATCCTTCGGGCTATCCTCTATTTTCACCGACGTACAGACAGTCAACCATCTCTTGGCCATGCGGCAACGTTGGGGCGATTATCAGCGTATCAAAACAGGCATGGGGACTGATTCGGCACAAAAATCTGTTGATACCGACTTTGATAAACAGAACGATACCTTAGAAGCGCAATGGCGGCGTACTCAAATTGGGTTTAATGATTCGGCTATTAGCATTGGTCAGTCGCTGCGTCCAGCATTAATACAGTTAGCCGAAACCTTTATTCCATTGATGGACAAGACCGGAAAATGGCTGGCCGCTAATCCTGAGCTCATCAGTAATGTTGTCATGCTGGTTGGTGGGTTCCTAGCACTCAAAGCCGCTTCAATCGGTGTAAGATTAGGTCTTAATCTTTTGCTTTCCCCTATAACTGATATCTGGAAAGGCGCAATGTTAATGCGCACACGGTGGTTATTGTTTCGAATGGCTATCGGTAGTGGTGGTAGATTCGGTGTCGTTGCAAATATCTTGGGAAAAATAGCCGGATCAGCTCTCTGGTTGGGCAGAATCCTCGGTAGTGCTCTCTATAAGGGCTTGATGTTAGCTGGCAGAGCTATTTTGTGGATTGGACGCGTACTATTAATGAATCCTATCGGATTGATCATCGCCGGTATTGCAGTGGCCGCTTATCTTATCTATCGCTATTGGAAGCCCATCAGTAATTTCTTTAAACGGCTTTGGGTTTTAGTAAAATTCGCTTTCCAAATGGGATGGCAGGGAATCAAAAATATTTGGTCTAGCGTCAAAGGTTGGTTTACAGCTCGATGGAATGACATTACTAATGCGTTTGATGGCGGAATATTTGAGGTCAGTAAATTAATTTTAAACTGGTCGCCATTGGGGTTGTTTTATAAAACATTTGCTGGCGTTATGAAATGGTTTGGCATTGGTATGCCCAATAATTTTACTGACTTTGGTAAAAACATCGTTAATGGGTTGGTTAATGGTATTTCTAATATGCTGACTACGGCTAAGGACATCATTAAAAACTTTGGCGGCAAAGTTTCTAGCTGGTTTAAAGAAGCGTTAGGTATTCAATCCCCCAGTCAGGTATTTATGGGATTTGGCGATAATATTGATAATATTGTGCAAGGTGTGGTTGTTGGTGTTGATCGTACTACGCCGTTGGCTGCTCGTGCCACTCAACGTCTGGCAGAGGGAATGACGCCTGATGTCCCACAAATCTCACCTCCTGAGATGATGTTGGGCAATCCAGCCAGACGAACAGGTTATAAAGATATCAGCAACAGCAATAATGGTTTTTCTATCTCTTTCGCACCGCAAATATATATTGGCGGTAAACTGCAAACGGCTACATCCGATATTAATAAAGCCTTAAACCTGAGTGTGCGTGAATTAGAGAAACTGCTGGAGCGTATTGTCATTCAGAGAGAACGCCGGAGATACGGATAATGTTTGCGGTATTAGGTGATATTGAATTTGAGCTGATCACATATTGGGATGGTTTTGATGTAACTTTTGGTGTTAATTATGCCGAACATGCACGAATTCAAGGTAAACCCGGCTTGCAGTTCGTGGGGGAAAAACTGGATGAAATTCAAATTAGTCTGGTCTTTCATCAACATTATTGTGCGCCGGATGTTGAATTGAATCGGTTACGTGAAGCAATGCGGAAGCATCAAGCACTCGCGCTAGTATTCGGAAATGGTGATTACCGTGGCTGGTTTGTTATTACTGATGTGACAGCTACCAGTGAACAAACGGATTCAGTAGGTAATATATTTGCCCTCAATGCCTCGGTGACATTACTTGAATATATCGGTGATCCTAAAAAACCGCTGAAACCGCCTGCCATTAAATCTCATGTCCTGAATACAAAGGCGTTGTCTAATGCAATACCGAAACCATCAGGTATGGCTAAAAAAGTCAGGGATGGCGTGAATTATGTCAAACAAGCACAGTCAGCACTGCAAACGACTATCAGTGCGGTACGTATTGCACAGAAGATGAAAGACAAACCGACCGTAGCGTTAACCCGCGTACCAAGTCTTCTTACCGGACTCAACAATATTGCTGGTCCATTAGGGAAAAGCTATCCGGCGTTTCAATCACTCGGTAATTCATTGCCAGATGCGATTCAATTGACCAGAGCAACGGGACAAGCAGCAACATTTGTTAACAATGCTCAATTGTCATTAAGCCGTGCAGATAGCCGTAATATCGCGGCTGCATTGGATTCTGTATCAACTCAACTTGAATCAGCAAGTTCAACATTTACATCAATATCACCCGCGCTCAGTAAGATGGCAGCGCAAATTACCACAAGGACTCTTTGATCATGTTTCTTGAACACATAACGAAAGAGGGAGATAGATGGGATTTATTGGCTCACCATTATTATGGTGACCCTTTAGGTTACGCTCGCATAATTGCTGCCAATCCGCACGTTGCAGTTACACCTGTATTGCCATCTGGGATCGTATTGTTGATCCCTATCATTGACGCTGACAATAATGTAGTAACTGAAGAGGATACACCACCGTGGCTGAGATAATAGATTCCAAGCAAACACCATCTATAACGGGTGTCTCAGAGGTTTTAAGTCCGACATTCACGTTACGATATTTGCAAAAAGATATCACAAATGACATCACTCCTTATGTCACTCGTGTCAGCTATACCGACAACATCAAAAGCGAATCCGATGAAATAGAGGTAGAGTTGGATGATACTGATGGTCGCTGGCTGGATAAATGGTATCCGGGCAAAGGTGATACGTTGACATTGAAGTTGGGCTATTTCGGCGAACGGTTACTGAATTGTGGCTCATTCTATATTGATGAAATTGAAGTCAGCATCCCTCCTTCTATTGTATCTGTTCGAGGTGTAGCAACGTCTATCAATACAGCATTGCGTACCAAATCTAACCGTGGATTTGAGAATACAACTCTAGCAGCTATTGCTAATCGCATCGCCAAGAAACATCAGTTAAAGCTGATCGGCAGTATCGAAATCATCAAGATTGACAGGGTGACGCAATATTCGGAAACCGATGTGGCGTTCCTGAAACGACTGGCCAGTGAATATGGTTATGCCGTTAAGGTTGTCAGTGAACAGCTAATTTTCTCCCACTTAGCCACTTTGCGCAGCCAAGAACCGATAAAAAAATTACACCCTCGCGATGTTGCCCAATTTTCACTGCGGGACACAATTAATAAAGTCTATAAAAAAGCTAAAGTGAAACATCAAAAGGCTGATGATAAAAAATTGATTGTCTATGAAGCTGATGGCACGACCAGTGCAAGTAATCAGTCCAATTCAAAAGGCAAGAGTAGCGGTCAAGAAACCAGCGCAGATACCTTAAAAGTGAACAGCCGAGCTGCTAACAAGGATAGCGCTGAAATAAAGGCCAAATCAGCACTGGATTCACATAATGAGTACCAGCAGAACGGCTCACTTTCATTGATGGGAGCCCCTCAGTTAACCGCCGGAAATAAAATTGAGTTGATTGAATTTGGCAAGTTATCTGGGCAATGGTTAATTACTTCAGCTCACCACTCTTTTGATCGCGACAGCGGATATATAACCGAACTTGAAGTTGCTCGTGGCCCTGTTACATCAAGCAAATCCAAGAAAGATAAAAAAGGTAAGACTCATAAATGGGTTGTATATAAGCCTGATGGTTCTTCGGACACAATCATCAAGGAGGAATCCAAATGAGCAGTGTAACTCGTCAAGTTGGTACGATTAGCGCCGTAGATCCTGCTACTGTTCGTGCCCGCGTGCGATTGCCTGAATGCGATAATATGCGTACTAACTGGCTGAATGTGTTGCAGCGCAATACCCAGAATAACAAAGACTATTGGTTGCCCGATGTTGGGGAACAAGTTGAAGTACTATTGGATGCCAATGGTGAAGATGGTGTTATTTTAGGTGCTATCTATTCCAGTGTTGATAAACCGCCTGCTAACAATAAAAATATCCGTGGTGTAACTTATGCAGATGATGCAGCTTTTTACTATGATCGTACCTCACACACCCTGACTATTAATGGCGGCATTCAGCACATTAAAATTGTGGTGGGAGCCAATGTTGTTATTCAGACACAGCAGGCAACTATTGATTCACCGGAAACAATCGTAACCGGAAATATGTTAGTGAAAGGCCAATTAACTTACCAAAATGGACTGTCGGGCTCTGGTGGTAATGGAGCTGCTGCGACCATTCAGGGCAATGTCAGCGTTAATGGCAACATCCATGCAACGGGCAGCATCATGGATGAAGGTGGTAACTCAAATCATTATCCTCATTAGTTTCTTTAAACACCTTTAATATCAGATATGCCTACAGGGGATGATACTGTTCCCCATGAATACGAACTCACACTCTGTTTTTTGGCAACCCGCTCTCCAGAACTCAGGCAAAATTGCCTGTGGGCTGGATGACATCGCCCAAGCAATACTCATTATTCTACGTACACCACGTGGTAGTGATCCACATCGACCAGAATTCGGCAGTCACTTGCACCTTTATATTGATTACCCAATAGACCGCGCGATTCCCCACGTTGTCAGGGAATCTGTTGATGCTATTACACGTTGGGAACCTCGTTGCCAGTTGCTCTCCGTGAAACCAACTGTCAATGGAGAACACCTAACTCTGCGTGTGAATTGGACAGCAGTTGATGGCATTACACAATCTACGGAGTTGCTATGGCGCTGACAGAACCTGATTTTATCGAGCGTGATGTAGAGAAAATCACAACCGAAATGATTGCAAAGTATGAGGCTGATGTAGGTAAGACTTTGTACCCAGCACAGGCAGAGCGCCTGCTGATCAATTTATTTGCATATCGTGAAGCACTAACCAGAATGCAAGTTCAGGAAGCCGCCAAGCAGAATCTGGTCGAGTTTGCCCATGCGCCCATTTTGGACTACTTAGGGGAATTGGTCGGAGTATATCGGCTACCCGCCCAACCGGCGCATACAACACTGCAATTTAGTATTGGTGATGCGTTAGAGCGAGATGTGCTCATTCCTGTGGGGACGCGTGTTAATGCATCGGACAGTATTACTTTTGCTACTAATACAGATGCTGTTCTGAATGCAGGTACACGTTTCGTTAATGTCACAGCTACTTGTACAGATGCTGGATTATCAGGGAATAGCTGGCAACCAGCACAAGTCAGTACATTGTTGGATGAAATCGACGACATTGACCTGCAAGTGACCAACACAATAGTGAGTAGTGGTGGTTCGGCAGAGGAAAGTGACGAGAGGCTACGTGTACGAATCAAGATGGCCCCTGAATCGTTTACTAATGCGGGCAGTCGTCAGGCTTATCGCTTTCATGCCATGCGTGCTCACCCTAATATTGTTGATGTCGCAGTCAGGTCTCCCATTCCGGGTGTTGTTGAACTGTTTCCACTATTGGCGACGGGGTTGCCAGATGAAAGCATTTTAACGCTGGTGAAAAGTTTTTGTTCTGACGAAAAAATCCGCCCGTTGACTGACACTGTACATGCAAAACCTCCCGTGAAGATTGATTATACCATCAAGGCTAAACTGACCTTGTACAGTGGCGTTAATGCACCCGGTATTCAATCAGCAGCAGAACAGGCCATACAAACATGGGTAGCTGAACGAGCAACAACGTTAGGGAAAGATATTGTTCCCAGCCAAATCATCTCAACATTGTCTGTTTCTGGCGTCTATCAAGTCGTACTGGAGTCTCCTACGTTTCAGATTGTAGGTGAAAATGAATGGGCGAACTGTATCGGTATCACTGTTGTGGTCACTGGATTCGCTGATGGTTAAGTTACATCTACCACCTCCACTGGAAGCTGATATCAGTATGCGTGTATTAGGTCAGTTGGCCTCCCGTTTTGATGATATCGATTTAACCCAATTAATGGTTTATCTCATTGATACTGTTGATAGCAGCGCGTTGCATTGGCTTGTAAATCAATTCTCCCTATTTGGCGATGGCTGGGAGCTTGTCGAATCAGACAAGGCTCGCCGCACGTTACTCAAGTCAGCTATAGAATTGCATCGGTATAAAGGTACACCGTGGTCAATTCGTGAAATTATCCGTCGTTTTGGGTTTGGTGAAATTGATTTAATTGAAGGCACTGGTCAAATTAATTATGACGGTCATGCCAGCCATAACGATAATTATGTACATGGAGATTCAACATCCTGGGCAGATTATCGCGTCATACTTCAACAACCTATTACCAATGATCAAGCCTCGCTACTGCGTACCACACTGGCCGCGTTTGCGCCTGCACGCTGCCACCTTGCCAGCTTGGAATATCAGTCTGTATCAATTCGTTACAACAATACTGTCAATTATGACGGTAGTTACAATTATGGGAGCAGTTAAAATGGCTAATTTACCGGAAACCCCACAGTGGTCAGAGGGAGTGTATCAGATAGAAACCTCAGACCCCGTGTTAGGCGGGCCTGATGGTATTTCCAATCGGCAGGCTAAACAGTTGGTCAACCGCACAAGCTATCTTAAACAGAAACTAGAACAAAATGGGAATGAGTTGAGGGAACATTCTGAGGTGCAAGACCCACATACTCAATATGCACCGAAAGCCAGTCCCATTTTCACAGGAACGCCAATTGCCCCCACACCTGCTAAAAACGCTAATAATACTCAGATTGCAACAACAGCATTTGTGCAATCACTGACGAATACGGCGAATCAAAGTGCTGTAGCTGCAAATAACAACGCTAATAGCCGAGTACCATCTATTCGTAAAGTGAATGGAAAAGCGTTGTCATCTGATATTTCATTAAATGCCGGGGATGTGGGAAGTTATACTAAATCTGAGAGCGATAATACTTTCTTGTGCATTTCTAGCGATAAAACTGCAACCGTTGGTAGTTTATTGATTGATAGTAAAACGCCTTTTCCTGAGCTGCGTTTCAAATCGAAAGATGGGTATGTGGTAGGAATTAATGGTTCGGAAGGAAAATTGTTACATGTTTATTCTAACGATCCGAGCAATCAGCGACGTTATAATATATTAATACCTGAGCGAAGCGGTACACTCGCATTACAAAATGCAGCTATAAAATCTGAAAATGGCTGGTGGCAATGTGGGGATACGGGAATCATTATTCAATGGGTTAAAGTGGCATCAAACCAACAGTCATGGGTAAAAATCAATTATCCAATTTCTTTTAAAAATCAGTTTATTGGCTATGTCGCAAGCATGTCGAGTATAAATACATCAACAGGTCACACATTAGTACGTAATGCAACATTATCGACGTTTGAATATCAGGCTGGCACTCCCAACAACAATGAGAATCCAAGCAAAGTTGTTCATATATTATTTTGGGGGGTATAAATGGTTTATTTCTCCAGAAAAGAAGGCGCTTTTTATAGTGAAGCTCATGAAGAATGCATTGAAATAACAGCAGAGAAACACAATGAATTACTTACAGGGCAGTCACACGGTTTGTCAATTGTTAGTAATAAAGAGGGTTATCCAGTGCTTACTGAACGCGCTCCGTCCGTTTATCATAAATACGATGGTGAAAAGTGGATAATATCAGAAAGCAGTGTGATAAAACTCAGGCAGGAACAACAGCAACAAGCAGAACATAAAAAACAGCAACTTATGTTCACTGTAAGTAAACAGATAGCTCCGTTACAAGATGCTGTAGAGTTGGGGATGGCGAGTGATGAGGAAAACTCTCGGTTGACCGCTTTGAAAAAATATAGGGTATTACTAAACCGTGTTGATGCTAGCTTAGCGCCAGATATTTATTGGCCCGAAAAACCCAGAGTAATAGAATAAGGGCTGCAATAAACTGGCCCCAATAGTCAGACAGTCTAAGCAGCCAACATGGCCTAGGTTCGATATTATACCGAACTTAGACCATTTAGTTGAGAATTAGTCACCTGGAAGAATTATTTCGGATAACTCGTTCAATAGGTTGTCCATTCTCGTCAAAATATCGGCTTGGCCAAATTTCTGAGGGATGTACTCCGAGATTGTTCGCAATAATCCACTCTCCTTTAGGCCAAGGTCGTGATAGAGCATTAGCTAATGTAGATGAGCTAAGTCCCTCCTTACGTGATACCGCTGCTAAGGTAGTGCCGAGCTTACGTAAGGCAGCGATAATGTCGGCAGTATGCCAATCTTTTTTATTCATTTCCTTTATATCTCCATATAACAAACGCATGAATTATCCTATTTTGGGATATTTAAGTAAATGGTTGATATTCGATTTTGGGATATTAATCAAGGTTAAAGAAATGGCATCGATTTATTCATATGAATATCAAATGGTTATAAACGCTCTTCGTAAGGCTAGGATAGAAAAAGGTATTACTCAAAAAAGATTGGCTCAAGCCTTAGATCGACCTCAATCATTTATTGCTAAAATTGAAAATGGTGAAAGAAGGTTGGATGTAGTTGAATTTGTGCATATAGCACACTTGCTATCTGTCGATCATGGGCTAATTTTAGAAAAAATACTGTTCAAAAAACCACCTAAAAAGCCAAAACGAGCAGAGCTTATAAAATAAAAAATCCCATTTTGGTATAAATCAACAATCGATTGATATTTAATCCTAAATGTTTAGTAGGATTGAATATATGGTTTCAATTTACTCTGATGAATATCAAATAGTTATCAAAGCACTCCGTGAGGCTCGTATAGCAAAGGGGGTCACGCAAGAGAATTTAGCTCAAGCGCTAGATCGCCCTCAATCGTTTATTGCAAAAGTTGAGAATGGTGAAAGAAGATTGGATGTTGTGGAATTTGTTCATATAGCACATTTGTTATCATTAGAGCCAAGTGTTCTCATAAAAAGAATCCCAAGAAAATATTCCTCGATATGCTGATAACTTTCTATCTATGCTAGTTTCATCAGATAGCGTAGCTAAAGAGGGATTCACATAGTTAACTATGTGGTAGAACAATTAGGGTTTAATATCCCTAAAGTTGTTTTTTGTACTCCGTGTTATGTAATGTCTATACACGTTTTACTTGGCTAACACTATAATTGGAGCTATCTGCGCTCCTTTTGCGCAGATAGATGTAACTAAACCGGTTTCGCTCCAGGTTGGAGAGGGGGCTGGCTTATGAGGTCATGAGGTCGGCCTTTTCAGCTATAGCGATTTCCCCAATTTTCGGAGCTTCGGCTCCCTTAGTTTGACCAACGATTTTTACGCGTTGCGTATTGCTAACTTTAATGCTGAATTCCGAAAATGACTTCACGTTTTTCCTATCTATACGCTCATGCTTCTCGTTCAGTTAGGTGAATTTGCCGAGCGCTTTTTAATAACTTCTTAGTCTCAAGATAGAGGTTTATAAGGCTAAAATAGCTTTACATCAGAGGTAGGTTCAAGTTCAGCTAAAATCATAGCTAAATGCATTCCAATCATTTTCATTTGGTTAGGCATTTCATTCTGTACTGTGCATTATGATAGAGGTGTTAACCCCATTTTAATGAGTGCAGAATATACCGCCTAGCTGTGTGGAATTGGTTACCTTGCTACAGATTTAAAGGAAAAATGGGTAAATTGAATAAATTACAGTCATATTTATGACGTTAGTTGTGTAAAAATTTTTCAATAGATGAAACACAATTGTCGCTTCATTTATCGAGCGGATAGGCGAAATTTATCGCGCGCGGCATCATTTTGTGTTGTCCTTGCTTTGCACTGGTGAGCAGAGTAATGCCTTGGCGGGGATTTATCTGTTCGGGTTTCCTGCACAGGAAAAAACGGTATTACGTCATTCATCTTTCCCCGACTGACAGGATAGGGCGTCTGACGCGAAGTCGAACCCGGTGCTTGCATGCGGCATTTGTTCGCGAACTTGAAGGGGCACTTTTGCGGGCAGACAGGGATATTCTGTTTCGTTCTCATTTGATGCGACTAGCTCAGATACAACTGGCTTGTTCGGTTTTGGCGCATTACCCAACAAGGCGTTATCGGATGGTTAAAGTGGTTATCACTCGCTGGGAACGAACAGGGATTACATTACAAAACTTACTGTATGAATGGCGTTATGTTCCGACGGCTGCCTATGGTGTTATGGTGGTGGTGAAGCAGGAAAAATAACATCTTATATTGGGGAGCATGAAATTGTGTGGGGCAATGGCATAGCTGGTATCGGCACATTACCTTATCGCTACTGGCTCATGCGGCGCTGGCAGTTTTGCGGATAGGGGAGAAAAAAACGCCGGCGGGGCTGGTAGCCCTCAGCGTGGCGGAACTGCGTAAACTGCTGTCCAAATTAATGGAAAAAACGGGAGACACCGTCGAGCAGATTTTACATTGGTCATATTGACGACGACACCAATACTACGCACAACAATGTCATTATCGTCGCTGGGATAACCTTATGATTTCAGAGTAGTTACGGCTGTAGTATTAGGGGGATTTAAGGGGAAACAAATCAGCGATCTGCTGGATGTGATTGAGGACAGATACGAACAACGCAGCACGGTGATTGTGAGCCAATTACCGGTCAGTGAATGGTATGGGTTGATGGAAAATTCGACAGTTGCAGATGCGCTGTTAGGCCGATTGATCCACAACGCACATCGGCTGGAATTAACAGGAGAATCGCAACGGAAAAAAAGTCTGGCTGAAGCTGCGGAAGTAAGTTAAAAAGTGAGTGGTTACGAAGAAAAGATCAGATGGCCGGACGATACCGAAACAGCTGGCCGGACAAACCGAAATACGCAGGGGATCCCTCAGGCGCAGAGCCAATATAAATGAAGGCTATCTTGTGCAGGTTTTACTGGCCGGTTTAAATGTGAATGAAAAATGAGCCTTCACGCTCTTGCCCTGATTAAATGTTGATGACATGATAGGCAATCCATGCTAGGTAAAAATGCTATATTCATAGTAAATCATATTTAATAATTTATTGTTAATTCCTCATGATTTTAGGAGGTATTGTTGAATCTATTTTTATAGTCATATTACTTATTTAATGAGAGTAACGTACAGTGATTTGTCAGACAATCCTGTATGAGCGTTTAAAAATTATACCCAATGGATTTCAAGATGCATCGCGACGGCAAGGGAGTGAATCCCCGGGAGCATAGCAAACTATGTGACCGGGGTGAGCGAGTGCAGCCAACAAAGAGGCAACTTGAAAGATGACGGGTATATATATAAATAAAAGGGAAAATGTATGAGCGATTGGGAGGCTGTCCCTGTATTGGCTGCATTGGATCTAGATGAATTGGTTGACTTTTACACAAGTAAACTTGGGTTCCATTGCGACAATTTTGTTCCTAATGAATATGCGATAATTAGCAGAGGGGAAGCTGAAATCCATTTTTGGGCATGTAACGATAAGTACATTGCAGAGAACACTTCTTGCTATATTTTCGTGAAAGATATCCAAAGTGTGTTTCAAGAACTACAAGCGCAGATTGAAGTCTCTCCGCTTGCGGAAACTCCATGGGGCATGTTGGAGTTCCACCTAATTGATCCAAGTGGAAATTTACTTAAGTTTGGGCAGCCAGTTTAGCTGTTTAACGTTCTCCCCAACTCCTGTTTATTCAAAGTATATGGACATCGAACTTGAAAAATCCATTCAAACGTATGGCTTCTTTTTCCGCTGAAAAGAAGATAGAAATTGCCAGAAAGGTCAAGCAACACTGAGCAGAGTAAAAAAGAAAGGCATGCTGATGAAAAGGAGGGCGGAGAATCATTCATAGAGTGGTTGAAACTTCATCAGGAAAATAACAATGGAAATCAAAAAGAAGAAGCTCTGTCCCCTGTTACAAGTTCTCAGTTAAGGCTGTGGTATCTGAGTCAGATCAGCGACACCCATTTTATTGCCTACAATATTCCTGTTGCACTGCAGATAACAGGCAGTCTTGATGTTGCCAAGTTAAAGCAAAGTTTTGTAAAACTGGTTGAACGCCATGCATGCCTGAGAATGTGCTTTCCGGTGTTCGACGGCATTCCTTCTCAATGTGTCCTGGAGCAATTACAACCTGTTTTTATACAAAGTGTAAGAACACATGAAGAGGTGACTGACTACATACACAAGCGGGTAAAGATACCATTTGATTTGGAAAACGGCGCCTTGTTTAGGGTGGAATTGATGAATCTATCCAACACTGAACATCTACTGCTGGTGTGCTTTCACCATATTATTGCCGATGGATGGTCAGTTTCAATTCTCGTTAGAGATCTCGTCGCACTCTTTACCGATGAACAGACTCTCGCACAGACGAGAGCGTAAAAAACCGTGGGGCAATCATTTAAATGCTCCCCTCGGACGGCAGTTCTGAATGGCGAGCTAAAAGGCACAATTTGAACGTTGGTATCCCGGCATCAAAATTAATGAGCTAGTCGGAATATGGTTGATGGTTTTACATTAGCTATAGCGGCATAAACGCCAATGTAGTGCCCCACAGATTTTATGCTCTCTATATTGGAGTGTAATTTTCATTTTTTCATGTTGAATTTTTTATCGTCATCCTCTCTGGTTTTGCACAGTATTCTTCCCTGTATCGGGTAATCATATGATTAGACTCTAATCACTACTGAATAAGTCGCATTTCTGTGTCCGTTGTTTTGTCAAGCAACCCGATAATACTAAAAGTACGCCAGGCACAGTGCTAAATAAAACAAACAAGGATGTTGTGGTATGACAACTGAAATACCTCCTCTGTCGCCGTCGCCGACGTCTGAAGCTGAAATTGACAGCTTGCGGCAGGTGGTTTCTCAAAAGACCCAACCCAGGTTGTTGTTAAAAAAATGTCTGAGGTATCTGTCAATATTGCTTGTTATTGTCAGCATAGTGTTGCTGGCATTCGTGGTACGGCAGCAGCAACATCAGTTAGTGGAATTTCAGTCATTGATGCGAAATGGATCATTCCAGCATTTGTCTGATGAGGTGCAAAAGCTGCACGAACGGCTTGATAAAGCAGATATCGGCTTTGTCTCCCGTCAGGACTGGCAAATGCAAAATAACCGGTTTCATCAGGCATTGATAGCGCAACAGGGAGCTGTCAACGACCAACAGAAACAGCTCGCACAGTCAGTGACTGATTTAAGCCGTGCTCATCAGGACCTTACCGAAGTAGTGAGTGTATTGAAAAATACCGTGAAACAGCAGGAAATGCGCGTTGACGCAATAATCACGTGGAAATCTCAGCAGGAAAAGCATCTGGTAGAAAAGCTGGCACACCTGACCGGGAGGTTCTTCGAACGAAGAAACGGATAGTGGCCCCTTTCATACTTTCTGGTATTGAACGTCGGGGAGAACAAGTTTATGCCGTTATTATTCCACGAGACACAGATCCTCATTCCCAAATATCTCAAATGCGTTTACTGACTCCGGGTGAAAGTGCATTTGAGTGGACGTTGGTCAATATCTCTGATCATCAGGCTTTGTGCCAGGTACAGGGGCATCGTCAAACCCTGTCAGTCAATGGAGGGTAATGATGAGAAAAGATTTTTTCAGCCAGAGGAAGGGAGTGGTGCTGATTGGCGTTGTTATGTCTCTGTCAGCTTCGGCGGCACAGGTTGCTATCTCTGAACAGACAGTGACGGGAATGAAAGCGACTCAGCAACAGGTCACGCAGGCTGAAAACCACCTTGAAAAACGCCGCCGCATCTCAAGGGGGACATGTCTATGCAGGTTACGGGGGTAATGTGGATTTTACTCTGATGAATTCGGTGGGCCGGATAGCCTCATTGGGCGGGGAGTCTGGCGGCATTTCCGGCGTTTGATGCAATGCGCCAGGCATTACCGATGGTGCAGGCTGTTATATTGATGGCGGTGACTATCATATTACCGCTGATTATAGTATTTGCTGTCTACGAATATAAGACGGTTATTACGCTGACCTTTGTCATGTTTGCGCTGAACTTTTTGACATTCTGGTGGGAGTTGGCACGCTGGCTAGACAGTTGGCTTCTGGAGGCATTGTATGGTTCAGATACGCACAGCCGCTGGAATATGGCCGGTTTTCAGAATAGCACAGACGATATCATTATGAGTTTTGTGATGGGGACGATGTTTATTGTGTTGCCGGCATTGTGGATGAGTGCTTTGTCTTGGGCTGGAGTTAAAGTTGGTGGAGTAATAGAAAATGCAGGCAGCACAGCAACTAAGGATAGCAAGGCGGCTGGCAGTCAATTAGGTTCTAAGATATCTGGAAAGCTTTAATTGTTACTTAGTATAGCCTGATATGGATGACTGGATAGGGTTACTCTTGATCTCAACAGTCATCTGATTCCCATGAATGTCTTTTATAAGTGTCTTTATCCCAATCTTGTTCCCATGAAAAATGTTCATAAGCAGCTTTTTGCTCATTTATATTTGAATTTTTTTTATTCCACATGTTTTGAGAAATTCCTAGTAATAATACAAAGGCCAGTATAACCATTATAGCTATAGCCAATGACCCAAGCAGTAATGCAATAACTGAGCTGCCAACAAATAGATAAATTGGTAAATGTCCTATCCAACTGGGGAGATTGTATTTGTGGGCTTTGGCAACACAATGTGCATTCCAAATATGTAAACGCTGGCGTAAATTACGATAAATCCTGGCAGCTTTTGCTCCCCCGAATCTGAGTGCGCATTGTACGTTGTATGTCATGATGGTTAGTCATTGGGTAGTCTCTTGTTGAAACAATGTTCAGATAAATAATATGATTATTTTCTGGTTAGGTTAGCTAAAAGTTTGAGCTGCGTCTATGGTGTAACTGTGTATAACGCTTATTAAACGAAAAGTTAGTAGTTGTATTTTTAACCTGTCGATATTTTTAGTTTGCTATTCAGCTTCATGTTTATTATGAGCTTTTGTCAATACGTATAGATTGCTGTAAGATAACAATATTCATTTCTTCGTCTACCTATAATAAGCTAATGCCAACTTTTCATCAGACAGGATTTATTGAGGCTACTGTTGGAGAAATCCAGTATCACCGGTTTGATTTTTCTGTAGAAGATCGTAATTTTGTGATGATTTTTTCCGCTGTTGAAATATCTGATGTTGAATACCTCCAGATGCGCTCGGAAGAGGTCGGTTTTTCCATCCCTGAGCGTTGCTATGATGTTAAGTTTGACCGTCGGAGAATTTTGACAGTGGTGATTTCTACGCACCACCGCCACCAGATGCTATTTTCAGTAAGCTTGGGTATCAGGGCTTGATGAGGTTGGGTAAAGCATTTAGCGAGATTATCGGTCTACACTATCAATTTTATGATGCTAAGGCATATTTTGCTATGGCGGAAATTCTGAACTTAAGCAAATGTCCATAAGAGAGCGCAAAATCGAGGGCATGCGCCGTGCCAAAGCTGCTTTCGAGCTGGCTGAACGTTCTGGTACGTTAACAAAGCGCCCTGTTGTCATTGAGTGCTGATTTCTCTGTTATATCGATAGTGCTCCATCCAATCACTCCCTTTATTGAGTAGTGATAGGTTTTGGGGCCAAGTAATTTAATCTGTTCAGTTGTTTCAGTATCCACATCCACTCTAGCTCTTCTCTCTGTTTCAATATGCCTCGTTTTTAGATTGTGTTTAATTTTTGTTTGTTTCTTTACTTACAAGTGTAGTGATACAGCGTAAAATTTCTTTATCTGTTGATTCATTCCCAGCTAAAGCTATCTTTATTGTTTGTTTAAGAGTTTCTCTAATAGGCAATTCATTGATGGTATCTTCAATTGTAGATGTCTTGGTTTTAGGAGGTTCAGCAAGTATCCCTTCTATACCTTTGCGATGAATTAGTTTTATTAATGCATCCACATCCCTATCTTCCAATGAATCTAAAATAGATTGCCATGCTGTGCTTCTTTCCGTTGAGCTTTTTAGTTGTTCATGAATGGTTGTGGTTTGATTGTGAGGTTGTAACTGGTGATCACCAGTTGCAAGCCAATCTAGGGTGACACCTTCAATATCGCAGATTGATTGAGCTACATTGAGAGCAGGGATTGAGTCCCTTATGATGTAGTTATTCAGTGTTGAATACGATAATCCCCATTCTTTAGCTGCAGTTCTTACACTACGGCTGCCGATAAGATAAAGAAGTCTCTCCTTAAAGGTTTCTTTTCGGTCTTGTTCAAAAGAATCCATATTATGCTGTGCTTCCTTTCTCTTTTTAACCATATAACCACCTGAAAAAACAGATTTCCTGAAATTAATAAGTGAAATTATCTCAATTGAGTTGGTATTTTCTTTTTAAGGTCTCAATTTGGATCTATACTATACTCTAGTATAAGTAATCCTATAAAGTAGGGATAGCTTGCACTGGCAACCTTTTAGGGTAATTGAAATACAAATTGAAGTAAAACGTGCCATCAAAATCGTATATAGCCCGAAATATATCTTATTGGAGAATTATTGTGGAGAAAAAAGATTGGCACCCAGCAGATATTATCGCTGCTTTAAGAAAAAAGGGAACATCATTGGCAGCTGTTTCTAGAGAAGCAGGGCTGGCATCGTCAACGTTATCTAATGCCTTGCAAAGACCTTGGTGTAAAGGTGAAACAATTATTGCAAATGCATTAGGACAGAAGCCTGATGAAATCTGGCCTTCCCGTTACCAGAAAAGAAGGAAGAGATATTGATCTCCAAGAGAAAAAATATGGTGACAGTTATAGGAACCATAAAAGCAACGCTCTGAAAGTGCTGCAACACAACCAGAGCGTCTAACCACAACATTACAGGAACTAATGTATGGCTGATATGAATAGTAACACATCTTCATACTCAAAGCGTTATACATTTAACGCGCAATCTAATGTAGAAACCGAAGCACACACCTTGCTCACAGACTTTTCTTTGGTTTTAACTTCTTGTAAACCAATTGAGAAGCAATATTATGCGCAGTAGCATTCCAGATACTTCCGACGATAGTGATATATCTGATGTGAATATCATATGGTCTGGCATGTCGGATGCGATTGCATCGCTGGATTTCTCATGTGTTAGCGATACTGTGCTGTGTCAGCTAATTGAATCATCCAAAGAAAATACTATGGGCATTTGTCATGATGTAACTTTTCTTGGTGACTCAATGTTATCGTTTGCCAGCAATAATATTCATGAATTTACTCCAGAGAGTTTGTGTCAGCTCGGGCATAGCCTATCGGCTCTGAGTTCTCTATTACCGATGTTGTTTACTATGCATGAAAAAGCGAGTGGTGAATATTATCGTAGGGCTTTGAAAAACGAAATAAGATAGCCTTGTCAAATGAAACCGGAAAATTTTTGGATGGTTTTCCGGTTTACAGGCATAAACTATACGCCGACAGGATGTTCGATACTGTCGGTACTCATCAGGGCCGATTTTCCCCCTTCCTAGGGCCTGAACCGGTACCGGGATGTCGTCACCGTGCACTTTGCCCGGCATCACACGTACTGACGAGTTCGCTGACCCTGAGCAGCGACCCAGCGTGGCGTGGCTGTATATTTCAGACTGATGGTACAACGGCGTATGCTCCGCGAACTAATGCGGCCAGTCAGGACGATGGTGCAGGCGGGACTTATATTTTGGCGTTGAACACAATATCGCCTATAACAGCCAAATATACTGTTTACTACAAAGAAGCTGTAGATGCCACCATAACGGAGTGTCCGGGGATTGCCAATATAAAAGGCTGATTGTTCAGTCATCTAGTTACCCAGTCACGCAGAATATTGAGGGCTGCTTTTGCCTCGATCAGCACGCTCAAGAAAGTATTGAATACCATCTGGGGTGGGGGCTTCTGTCCAGCCAGTTGCCAGCCATTTTTTCGTTAACATCGCTGAGTAAGCCCCGGAGACAAGTGAGGCTGAGTTGTTGCGGCCCGGTAGGATGAAATAAGGGAGCCAGACAGGCATATGTTGGCTGGGCATGGCATATTGGGCACCTTTCCGTATTTTGAGGAAAAGAAAATAATGCGTCATCATAACGTAACCAATATTACGGTTGTAGTACTCAGTTTCCACATAGCTTAAGTATAATTCCCACTAACCCCGATTAGTTTCTTTAAATTTCTGGATCGTGTGTTTGATGGCTTGTTCTGTTGGCAAGCGTTCCATTGAACTAGCACCATAGAACCCATGACAATTGGGGCAATGAGCCAAAATATAGGCGACATCTTCCGGTTCCGAAATTGGGCCACCGTGACACAAAGTAATAATGTCATTTCGAATAGTTTTAGCTGCCGAAGCACAAGCATTAATGATTGGTATACAAGATTCCAGATCATATGATGTATTTGCACTAATATCACCGCCAGTGGTTAGCCCCAGATGTACGACGATGATATCAGCACCTGCTTGTGCCATAGCTTCAGCCTCTTTTACATTGAAAACATAAGGAGTGGTAATCATTCCCTTTTCATGTGCCAGGCGGATTAGCTCCACCTCCAATGCATAACCCATGCCTGTTTCTTCCAGATTTTTTCTGAACTTCCCATCAATAAGCCCTACAGTTGGGAAGTTTTGAATACCAGTAAAACCTTGTGCCTTCAGTTCATCCAGGAAAAGAGATAAATTACAGAATGGATCAGTACCACAGACACCCGCTAATACAGGTGTTTCCTTAACTATCGGCAATATTTCATTACCCATTTCTCTGACAATTTCATTTGCATTACCGTATGGCATTAATCCGGCCAATGATCCTCTGCCAGCCATTCTGAAGCGTCCAGAATTATATACGATAATGAGGTCTGCCCCTCCTGCTTCCTCGCAACGCGCCGAAAGACCCGTGCCTGCGCCTGCTCCAATAATAGTTTCGTTACGTTCGACTTTTTGTTTTATAGCTTCAATAATTTGATTATATTTTTTCTTCATGAGAAATTCCCTGGTGTTCTATAATTTCCTTGAATTGTTGTATTACCAGAGCACAAAATTGTGGTGAGTTGATGTGAAAAGGTGTTTTTATAACTTTTCGCAATTCTGTTTGCTTTATTGTTTTTTTTAGTCCATGACAGAAAGCCTGTGTTGATGCAGGTAAATAAAAAGGTTGTTCAGGGCAATCTAGCGCAGAGAATCCGCCTTCCGGAATAATGAATCGAATAGGTCCATTACACTTATTAAGTTTGTTCCCTATCCAGATACCAAGTTGATAGTTTTCTTCGGGTGTGGTTCGCATCAATGTCACCTGAGAATTATGCTCGACAAATAGCCTATTGCTGTAGCGTTCTGGAACCGTGTCCTTTGCACCAAAGTTAACCATGTCCAAAGCACCAGCACTGCCAATCCACGGAATGCTTTTTTTTGCCATGACGTCTAAACGTGTGTCAGGACAACCCAAGACACCCCCAAATAACAGATCGGCAATTTCTGTTAATGTAATATCCAAAACGCAAACCAATTCTCCGTCTTTAGCCAATTTCTCCATGCTTGTTCCACCATTGCCGGTAGCATGAAAAGCGAGGCAATCGTATTGAGTATTTAACGCGGTAGTGAGCTGATTAATGCACGGAGTCGTCATACCAAACATCGTCAACCCTAAAACGGGTTTATGAATATCAGCCAATGGCGTAAAATAATTGACAGAGCCCGCCATCATATTTGCAGCATTAGACAATACTGCACGAGAAATACGGTTGAGTCCGTTGAGATCGGTTACCGTATACAGCATAGCAATATCGCTGTCCCTAACGTAGGCCGAGACATTCCCTGACGCCATCGTTGATACCATGATTTTAGGCAAACCGATCGGTAGGCTTTGCATTGCCGGAGTAATCAGCGCTGTTCCGCCTGAGCCTCCGATACCAATCACCCCCGCGATATCGTCGATTGAACTGTTCAGGAAATTTGTGAGGGCGACAGACATCGCGGTTATCGCTTTATTCCGTACGCCACAAAAAACAGGATCAGCGCCAGCGGGATGATACTCAGCGACCTGAAGTGAATGAATATCTATCTTTTTATGCTGATTATTCTGATGATTTTCCCCGGGAGTTGATGTAGACACATCAATGATAATTGAATCCACTCTTGCGAGGCGTAAACAATATTTCAACCAGACCAGCTCGTCCAGTTTTGTGTCTGCTGTGCCAACGACAACCACAAATCGCGTCATAGTGTTCACCCCATGTGGTAGACCTATTCAAAGACGAATGTAAACCTATTGTAATATTTTACAACATGCAAGTTACTTTTTATCATTAGTGATATTTTTTATTATTAATGCTATACGGTTAAAATTTTAAGGGGTTTAAATGATTCTGTTTGATGAAGAAAAGCTGTCGCCAGTCCGGCGTCGTACCCTGGAACGTATCACTCATTCAGCGCTGAAGTTATATCGTGAAAAAAAATTTCCGTCTCCTGAAGAGATTGCCAGTGAAGCTGAATATGCGAAGGTCACGTTGCGCAGCTACTTTTCAACCCATAGTGATTTTGTAGAGTATGTTGTAAAACAAGTTATTGGGTCATTCGTTGTCCCCCCTATGGGCAATAATGCAGAGGAAAATATTGAGAAATTATTAAGATGGGGTTATGAAGAAATAGAAGCCAATGAGGCGCTGATGAGGGATGCCTTACGCATTTCTCAGTTACGCTGGCAGGAATCTTTATCAGGTGAAGATAACGACAAACGACCTGTTTTGAAGAAAAAAAGTAACCGTAAAGAGACACTTTCTACGGCGTTAGCGCCTCTAAAAGGTCAGCTTAAAGATGACACAATACATAAGATTATTATGTTGATTTCAGTTTTATATGGTACAGAGGCTATGACTATTCTGAAAGATACTTTTGGTTTAGAAAATGATGAAATCATCAACTTAACGAGTTGGGCCGCAAAGTTGATTGTTCGGCAGGCCATTAATGAGGAGCTAAAATAATTCAGAAGACCATTTTTTAACATAAAGGGTAAACCGGGCACGAGGCCCGGTAAAAGTTTCTTTTGGTGCCGATAACTTCTGTTCACCAATCTTCTGATTAGATTAGATATAATCTGAGTTCTGGATAAAAAAATTGAACTAAATGCTTGTTCGAAAAACAGAGTTTTCGACCAAAAAAATTAAAGTGATGATATAAGGGTCATACCATCTGGCTCTTCGCAGACGCTGATAAAGGTGGTGAACGAGTGGCCCTTCTGTACAGTCTTATTGGTACCTGTCGGCTAAATAAAGTGGATCCCGAGGTCTGGCTACGCCATGTCATCAGTCATATCGCGGGCTGGCCTGCAAACCGGGTGCATGAGCTGGTCGATTTCACTTCTTAGCCACCGTCAATACGGCTTGAATGCACCGCTTACATAGGGGGAGAGGGAGTGTTTGAATATTCATCACTATCAATAAATCAGAGTCATTACCAAAGAAAGCGCTACCGACCTTGATTAAGAGATATAAATAAAGGTTCAAAGGTAGCGCTTAAATTATATTTATAATTTTCTCATGTAAATTTTTACCTGATTACCATCGAATCTCAGCTAGCTTGAGTAAATACTCAGGTATAGGTGCTGCCCGGATACATGAATAAATAAGCTGTTCGAATGCTTTTTTAAGGTTAAAGCGCCAATTGAACCTGAAACAGAATTCGGCAAGATAACGAGGTAAATACTTTTTGCTAATCGAATGATATGTTCCGCGTATCGAATTTTTTACATTACTCATCATTGTGTTAACCCACTGAAAATAAGGAAGCTTAACACTCTACGCTCCACCGCCGGTGACGAGGGGCAAATGGAAAGTCCCGGCTTGCTCAATCCCCCGAAAGCAAGCTAATCCATCTGAAATGACAAGGGATTTTGGTTTAAGATGCGCTTTAGCCCAACGGGTAAGTTCCCCGGTCTTAAACCCTTTCACAACGCTGAAACGCATGAACATAGGGTGGCCCTTTTCATTCATTGAAACCGCCGCAACGAAAGGGCATTTCCCTTTTACCCCTCGCCCTCGGGGGTCATGCTGAGCCCCGCCCCAGTATGCGTCGTCAAGCTGAATAAACCCGCCGAGAGGCTTTTCGTCATCCCGTTCTTTCATCGCTTTCATTAGCTTGTGTTTCATACGCCATGCAGCGTTGTAGGAAATGCCCAGTTGACGTGACAATTCAAGTGCAGAAATCCCATTTTTCTCCTGAGTCATGAGATAAATCGCCAAAAACCACACAGTTAAAGGTAATTTTGACGCAGAAAACACTGTGCCGGCCGTCAAAGATGTCTGATGATGGCATTGATTGCACTGATAAAGGAGACGAGATTTTAACTGGCAATACTTATCATGCCCACAATGAGGGCAGTGATACCCCGTAGGCCAGCGCATATCGAACACCTGTTTCTGGCATTGCTCTTCATGACCCTATAATGAAATAAACTCATGAATAGAAATGCCTTTTTGGAATTGAATCTGATTTTTAGCCATTTTCATTTACCTCCACACAGACTTATTTTAAGTATACGCCTATGGGAGCTGAATTTAAGTGATAATCAGGAATTTTTAAAAGAGTTTTAACCAGCCCTGGATTATTAATAACATAAACATCTTTTTCCTCATTATACGCGACAAGAGTACGATAAATTTCTTGATTTATATCACACTCCAATGTAATAAGACCCGATAAGGGTTATAAAAATTCTTTAGCTACTTTTTCAAGGAACACCTCATATAAAGAAGTTGCCAGAACTGATATACCTGTCATCTTTCAAGTTGCCTCTTTGTTGGCTGTACTCGCTCACCCCGGTCACATAGTTTGCTATGCTCCCGGGGATTCACTCCCTTGCCGTCGCGATGCATCTTGAAATCCATAGGGTATATATGCATATCATTGATCTAATGAAACCTGTTTTTTATAGTATCCCCTCTGAATACACAAAAATAATAGTGGATTTAAATTAGGACTGGATAGCATATAGACTATTATCATTAGTTCTGTTATTCAAATAATTTCGAAAATTTTACTTAATGGGATCCCCATTCTTGTCAAAATATCGACTGGGCCAAATTTCTGAAGGATGCACTCCTAGTCTGTCCGCAATAATCCTCTCCCCTTTAGGCCACCGGCGTATTAATGCATTAGATAGTGTCGATGGGCTCAGTCCCGATTCCCTTGATAATGCGGCAAGTGTTGTGCCGCGTTTACGCAATGCAGCAATAATATCTGCCGGATGCCAGTCATTTTGAGTCGTTATCATCTCTGTTTACTTCCCCTAATTGATTTATGGTGGCTATTCAAATAGGATACATGAATCAGTGTTCATTTCCGGCAAGCAAAACCAAAACCTCTCCCGCCAGAGCCGCCATGAAAAGGCTAATAACAGACATATCGGCAAAAAATTTCTTACCAATGTCCATGAACACAGGACCATGATTCCTGGTTATTTATCAGATTACTATTACTAAAAAACGTCCTTGTCATTCATGCCCATTACTGTTGCAAGTAATGTTTTGCGTTATTACCCTGCCAAAATAATTTTCATTTTGATCCCAAAAAGTTTTTCACTTTATTATGAGATAAGCTGGGATTACTGGTAAACTTTAAGGACAAGACTAAAGCTGAGCATTTTTGTTCAAAGTGAACAATGTCTTTATGCCCTGAAGTACATGAACGTCCAATCCCAAAAATATCGGCTAATTCCGATGGTTTCATCAATGGATCTCGCCTGAGCTGTTTTAAAATTTCTTTCTGATTATCTGACATATCAAATCATTAAAACCCTTATCTCATATGGATGTTTTTATTTCATTGATGATCAACAGTAAAGATGATTTTTTATTTCTATTTTAATTAGAATCAAGAATCGTAAATTTCACTAAAGGAATTTCATATTAAAAATGCGTTCAGCTTGTTTCCACGCTTTATTTCTTATTAATTTAGGTTCAAAGATCAAACTTAATTCGCGGGCAATAATCTGAACAACAGCCAAATAATCTTTAATGTTAGTCTGATCAATGCACGGAGTCGTCATACCAAACATCGTCAACTCTAAAGCGGGTTTATGAATATTAGCCAATGGCGTAAAATAATTGACAGAGCCCGCCATCATATTTGCAGCATTAGACAATACTGAATGAGAAATACGGTTTAGTCCGTTGAGATAGGTTACCGTATAAAGCATGGCAATATTGCTGTCCCTAACGTAGGGGGAGACATTCCCTGACGCCATAGTGGATATCATGATTTTAGGCAAACCGATCGGCAGGCTTTGCATAGCCGGAGTAATCAGCGCCGTTCCGCCTGAGCCACCGATACCAATCACCCCTGCGATATCGTCGATTGAACTGTTCAGGAAATTCGTGAGGGCGACAGACATCGCTGTTATCGCGTTATTCCGCACGCCACAAAAAACGGGATCAGCGCCAGCGGGATGATACTCAGCTACCTGAAGTGAATGAGTATCGACCTTTTTATTCTGATGATTTTTCCCAGGAATTGATGTAGACACATCAATGATGATTGAATCCACTCCTGCGAGGTGTAAACAACATTTCAGCCAGACCAGCTCGCCCAGTTTTGTGTCTGCTGTGCCAACGACAACCACAAATCGCGTCATAGTGTTCACCCCATGTGGCATACCTAGTTCAAAGACAAATGTAAACCTATTGTAATATTTTACAACATGCAAGTTACTTTTTATCATTAGTGATATTTTTTATTATTAATGCTATACGGTTAAAATTTTAAGGGGTTTAAATGATTCTGTTTGATGAAAAAAATCTGTCACCAGTCCGGCGTCGTACCCTGGAACGTATCACTCATTCAGCTTTGAAGTTATATCGTGAAAAAAAATTTCCGTCTCCTGAAGAGATTGCTAATGAAGCTGAATATGCGAAGGTCACGTTGCGCAGCTACTTTTCAACCCACAGTGATTTTGTAGAGTATGTTGTAAAACAAGTCATTGGATCATTCGTTATCCCCCCTATGGGCAATGATGCAGAGGAAAATATTGAGAAATTATTAAGATGGGGTTATGAAGAAATAGAAGCCAATGAGGCACTGATGAGGGATGCTTTACGCATTTCTCAGTTACGCTGGCAGGAATCTTTATCCGGTGAAGATAACCACAAACGACCTGTTTTGAAGAAAAAAAGTAACCGTAAAGAGACACTTTCTACGGCGTTAGCGCCGCTAAAAGGTCAGCTCAAAGATGACACAATACATAAGATTGTTATGTTGATTTCAGTTTTATATGGTACAGAGGCTATGACTATTCTGAAAGATACTTTTGGCTTAGAAAATGATGAAATCATCAACTTAACGAGTTGGGCCGCAAAGTTGATTGTTCGGCAGGCCATTAATGAGGAGTTAAAATAATCAGAAGACCGTTTTTTAACATAAGGGTAAAAAAACCGGGCATGAGGCCCTAATGCCAGTCAGTTAAGCCGACTGGCCTCTCTTTTTACCGGGTATTTTTGCGGTTTACGCCTCACTACTCTCGGATATTTTCTGTCAGGAAGCTTTGCTGGTAATTCAAACATGCTTAATGTTTCCAATAAGTAAGCATAGCGCTTAGGTAAATTACCTGCACTAGTCAGTGGTGTTGTGAGCAGGTAGCTCATCACATGCCGTGTGCAATGGAGAAGCTGAGTCTATTTGGCAAGATTTCAGTTTTCTTCACCGCTTTAATCATTGCAATACGGACAAGGTTATAGGCGAGTAATACGCCCCAAAGTTCCTGTTTCACCATCTCAGGTTTTTTACTTCTTAGTAGATGATTTGACTGAAGAAGTGTCCGCTTGATTTCCCTATAACTCAATTCTATTTCCCAACGCTGCTGATAGACTTCGAATAGGGGCTGTTTACCTTTCGGGTACATAATTTATTCAGTCCACATAGGCAGCCAGATGATGATAAAACCCAGAGCTAGCATACTGGCGTAATTACGTTCCAACTTATCGTATCTTGTTGCTATTGCACGGAAATGTTTAATTCTGGCAAACGCATTTTCCACCAAGTGGCGGTAACGATATAAACATTTATCAACACGCTTATCGGCTTTTCGACGGTTTTTCTTGTAGGGAATGACCGGCGTTGCGCCTTGTTGTTTCACGGTAAGCCTGAAGGCTTCGCTATCGTAACCCTTATCCGCAATCACAAAATCCGATGGCGGTGACTGCGACACAAGACTTTCAGCATGAACGATGTCATGTGTTTGACCACCGGAAAGCTCAAAATGCACAGGTAAACCGTCACTGTCCACGGCCAAATGGATCTTGGTTGACCGTCCCCCCCGACTTTTTCCTATTGATTCATTTTCTTTAGAAGCCGCACCTGCACTGTGTTGATGAGCCCGCACAATACTGCCATCAATGAACAGCCACTCTGTATCAGAATATTCAGATAACAATTTGAAGATTAAATTAAAAATGTCTTTCTTTGCCCATTCATTAAAACGTCGAAAGACGGTATTCCATTTCCCAAATTCAGGCGGTAAATCACGCCAGGGACAACCGGTTCTCATACGGTAAAGGATACCTTCAAAGGTCAGGCAATGTTCTTCTTTGTGATAAATAAGTCCACTTTGTTGCATGAATACAGCTAGCGTATTCCATAGGGGTTTTGATAACATGGTTCTCGGCATGATGGTAAGGCATGGTTGGTTTTTGGCGAAAGCAATTATACCCAATCATCATGCTGTTCAATAATTCCTCTCAAAACGTCAACAGCCCCTAGTTCATCATAAGAATATTTTTGCTGAGAAACTAAAGAGCTTAATACACGATATTCTTTTTTATCTATCGTATAACTTGTTAATCTTGCTGTTATTTTATCCGGTAAATCAGTGAACTTTTTTCTTGATTGTGGGGATGTTTGTAAGGTAACAAGCCAATCCTTATCGCCCAGCTTTCTGACCTCTTCATAGTTTAAATCCTTCTTTGCCGGTATCATCCAGAGCCTCTCTATTCCTGTTGTCGCCCATTGATTTAACAGGCCTAAGGAATAGTAACCTCTGTCAAATAAGGTTAAGGAATAATCAGGGGTTCGTTCAATAAGGCGACTGGCTAAAGTCATTTCACCCACATGTCGTGAATCAAAGGCACTCTCAAGTAATAGATGACTTGAAAGCTCTATCAAACAGCACATTCTTACCGAGGGATAATCGTTTTCTCCATATTTGTTTTTTTCACAACCGAACTCGCTTCTATTCTCAGGGTTATCCTGTGTTCTGAAAACAGCACCATCAACAGCAAGAAGGTTTAAACCACACTGGGATTCAAATTGCTGTGTATTAAAATGACGCACTGCAATTAATTAAAATACTTCTTTTACTGCATCAACACCAAGGCGTTGACGGGCTTGTACAATAGCGCTCGGTGCGACCAACGTCTTTTTACCCGGTAATGAAATATCAAGTTTACTGGCGATATCCCACACCGACTCATGACGAAAAAAAGCCATTCCAATGACAGACCAGATGACTGAATCTAATGGCAAACGTCGCTTACGCACAGTTGCTCCACCAGATTTTTCAAAGGCTTGCTTGAGAAGGTCGCTATCTAAAAAATGGCTAAGTTTATTAAGAGAAGAAAGTTCTTCACTGAACGACATGGTTGAATCTAGCAACAATTGAAGTGACATAAAAAATCTGGTATCAAAGTTTGACACCGGATTGTGAAACCTTTTAAGGATCTGTCAACCGATCATTTATTTTCTTAACTGATCGGCATTAGGCATGAGGCCCGGTAGAAGTTTCTTTTGGTGTATAGGCCTGTGCATTTTGTGAGTGGGTATTAGTCAGCATGATTATCTGGTACGTCTGTATTAGTTTATCGATTTCAGAAAATCTATCGACAGACTGGCGGTCTGGGTTGAGTTTGAAATACAATTGTCTCCGACTCAGGCAGCGTTATTTCTCTTTTGCAACAAAAAGCGAGATAAGCTCAAAATCCTGTACTGGGATAAAACCGGGTTTGCCTTATGGTACAAGCGGCTGGAAAACAAATGGCCTGCGTATCTTCAGTGCATGGCGCAATGCCCGACAAACCCGCTCTGCGTCTGCCGTTGATGACATCGCCCAACCGACAACACGACGTGAATACAAATCCATGACCACCGCCAGGTAGCTCCAGCCTTTCCCTGTGCGGATATAGCTGATATCCCACACCAAAGGGTATTCGTTTCCCGGGGGGGAAATTCACGTCTTACCCGGTTCGACGAATCCACCGACTCCTCAGGGCAAATCCGATAACGATACCCCCCGGTTGTCGCGCACTTTTTCATCAAATGACACACCTTCCAGCGACCTACCGGAATACCGGCTTTCCTTAGTGGGTGCATTAACGTGCGACTCCCCGCCGCCCCACGGCTGGCCGAGTGTAGTTCCCTGAGCCGCATCTTAATTTTCAGCCGGCTATCATCAATCACTTTCCGGCTCACGGCATAATAAGCACTACGGGAAACGTTCAAGAGACGACAAAGGTCAGTGACCGGCCAGCGCCGACTTAGCCGTGTGATTAAAGCGTAAACTTGCCGGGTATCTTGCTCATCAACACGGTAGTCTGCTTTAAAATGGCTTTCTCCATCTCCAGACGTCTGACCTAGGCTTCCAGAGCTTTATGAGACTCAGATCTTCCATTTCTTTCACGATTTGTTTGCAATCGCCACGCGCTTCACAGCCTTTGGCTTTCGCCGCAAAATCCTCTATCTGATCTGCGCTCAAAAAGTTATTCTCTACTATAATTTAGTGGAGAATAAAGTAAAAACTCTAACTCAAGACTGGGATTCTGTATTAATTTTAAGACTGTTATAAAAATCTATAATGCTATTTAGATCAGTATTCCATTCAGATATTTTTATTCCGTCTTCATTGTGCGTAGTACGCGATTCTATGAAGTTATTTATCTTCTCTGGAGTAAAAACTGGACACTCATCTAAAAAGAGGATGCTATTTTGCAAGAAAACTTCCTCACCTGCGGAATATATGACCCAAACAAATATAAAATTTGTATAATCAGGTTCATACATTGATACAGCTAGCGCCACAGGTTTTTTACTGTGTATACCCTCCTCAAGAGAAGCTCGCCAACTTCGTTTGTAATCCTCAAAGCTCCAATAAGATAAAGGTATGTGAACTGCTTCTGTAAATGTATCAATAATAATTGTTGCAGGCAGAATTAGCTCATTGTTTTCTCTGATGGGTGCATCACTGGGAAATATACCAAACATCAATTAGTCCTTAACTCTGTTCAGATCATTATCGTAAGTCCCCATTCGCTTACCTCTACGGTCAAATATTTTCCAGCCATTAGTAACATTATGGCTATCAACATCGGGAGTAATATAGGTTTTTCCATCAAAAAATACAGGTTGCCCATGTGAGTTAAATGGTGCTTTAGGAGGAGCTATTCTCCGATCAAAGCCTAATTTTCCTGCTGCTTCTTGGGTTTCTTTTCCTTTCAGAGCCAGATAAGCTAAGCCGTCTTTATTCGGCTCTTCCGGAATCGGAGTAATTGTGGTATTTCCGCTAGTATCCGACTTACTTTCTGTGTTGCCGGTATGATTTGGCGCAACACCAGACCGATTTTCCTCATTGCCTGTATGGTTCGGTATACTGCCCGGCTCTAATTGCTGGTTTCCTCCTGTATGATTAGGGTATTTCCTTATATCACCGGATTGATCACTACCGGTATGTGTTGGTAGGTCAGTTGGATTAGCAACTTGAGTGTATTTATCCTGAAGTGTATTTAGGTAACTCTCTGTAATTGCATCATTTCCCATCATTTGAAGCATAATCAAATGATCTAAGTCTTCTGAAGAAATCTTATCAGCGATTTCCTTCGCTACCACTCCGGTTATACCCGCCTTAACGCCTATCTCTAGGACTTTCTCTGCCACTTTAGCTCGGCACGGAGCAGCTATTGCACAACCTTCTGTTATTAGTTTACAAAGGAAATTATTATCAGTTACAAGTTAACAGAGAAGAAAATCCCAGCCCAGTGGCTGGGATTTCAGACCGCAGACAAGCCTCGTTGAAAATAACTGCGGCGTTTTTCAAGGCAGTTGTCGCCTGATGCAGTAAAATTACGTTTATGCCCCTTCTTTTTCCGGATTTAGATAAACTTCCTGTATGGGCTCCCAGTTACGGATCTCTTTACTCCAGCGCTCCGGATGATGTTGATGTGCGGCTAGGTATACTGCTTTTCTGTTCAATAATATTTGGGTATCTATGCCCCGGTGACGTTCATCCGGGGTGACATACTTGATCCCGCTATGTTTATGCTCAAAATTGCACCAGCTGACGAAACGAGTCACCCAGTTCCTTGCTTCATCAATGTTACTGAATCCATTTTCGGGCCACCAGGGACAATATTTCAGCGTACGGAACAGCGACTCTGAATACGGGTTATCGTTACTGACCCTAGGGCGAGAATAGGAACTGAGGATACCGAGACTGTACATCTTAGCCAGCATGGTGTAGCTGCGCATCGGGCCACCATTATCTGAATGCAATATGATATTCTGGATTGAGCATTTTTCGCTCCACACGGCCCGTTGGAGTAGATTTGCTGCATGTTCTCCTGATTCGTTGAGGAAGACTTCAGCAGCAACAATTTTCCGGCTAAATATGTCCAGAATCATGTAAAGATAAAAATGTTGACCTTTGATCCATGAAGGCAAATAACTGATATCCCAGCTCCAGACCTGATTGGGTGATACGGCTTTTAATGCGTCAGGACGCTTATACTGGTTTTCCCGACGTCTTCTGGTCAGTCGTTTATTCACTTTAAGTATCCTGTAAAAGGTTGCTTCTGAAGCGATGTAAATTCCTTTATCAGCAAGTGTGGGAACAATGACATTTGGTGACAATCCAGCAAACTCAGGCGAGTTGCAAATATCCATAATCTGCTGACGCTCAGTCTCCGATAATTTATTTGCGGGGAGCCGGTGAATGGCTTCGGGACGGCTATCGGCAAGTATCTGCCCGTCTGGCGATTCCATCCAGCGCTGAAGCGTTCTGACTGAGATACCTATGCACTGACATGCACGGGTTTTACTCGCGCCGGGCTTGATGCCCGGCTTAACCGCCGATACCAGATGTTGGTTAAACAACCTATGACTCCTTCAGACCCGCTCGCCTGCGCAATTAAAGATGTCGCCAGTGCCCAGAAAACCACGTTCGCGACGACCCAAGCTATCTGGCGTTTTCTCAATAACGACCGCATCGCCTTTAGCCAGCTTAACGAACCGATTATTCAGCTTGTGCGCAAAGAAATTGCCCGTTCTTCTCATTTCCTTAATCCTTTCTTGCATGAGCCATCATTGAATAAAATTCTTGCCTTTTGTACTTATCATGACTGATTCAACTTCAACAGAAGAACCGGAGACACGCTTCGTTTACCCGTGGTTGAATTGGAAACGTTTGAATTATTGCGTGCGGTTTTCATCGATTAATTTTTATTCCCGGGAAAAGAGTTTTGCCTTGTTCCTGTCAGAGGATGTACTAGGGTTTCGGGAAAAAAGGGGAGATTAATCGTGTTGAAAAAAATTAACATCCTGCTGGCGGGAATATCCACAGGAAAAAAGTCACTTCCACAACTCACCGCCATCCCAGAAACGGTCAAAGCAGGCTACTTTTTGCCGTCTGAGTCCAGGCTGCTGTTAGATACTGCCCGGCGGCGACAGTGTTTACAGTCTCTGTGGGACAATAGCACATTACCCAAAACACATTATCAGGCGCTGTGGCTGGCCCCGTTACATGAGTGTGTTGCATTGATGCAACAACTTCCGGCACCACCACAGGGACCTTATGCCCATCAGGGCGGCTTGATTGATGTGACTCTGCAATGTACTGCGTTTGCGGTACGTCTGCAAAAGGACAGATGTTACCGCCGGGTGTGGCCCCTGAGACGCAGGCAGAACAAAGTGTGATATGGAACACGGTGGTGTTTTACGCTGCGTTATTTCATTTTTTACCTGTTTTAGCCCAGTTTGACGGTGAACTGGACGACGGGCAACCTTGGTATCCTGGGTTGGCTGTGCCGCAGGTGCCGTATCGTTTCCGGTTCAAAACTACTCCAGTGGAGACGATGGTTGCCTGTCATTTCGGGGGGTACTCGCCGGGCGGTTGTTGCCGGCTAAGGCGTTGACCTGGCTGGCGTCTATACCTGATGCCTTCTCTTCGCTGTTTTGTATTCTCTCCGGTGAGATGAAGGAAGATGACGCGATAGGTCAGATAATCACAGAAGCCCTGAGTCAAGCCGGTTCGCCGGCAATATTCTCTGTCTCGGTTGCATCACCGCAAATTATTGCCTCAAAAAGTCCTGATGTTTCTGCTACGCTTTTATTAACCGCAATGGAAAGTGTTCTGCCCTCTCAGAGACGGCAGGAAGATAACACGATGACTGAAATTGTTTCATCAGCCGTGAGGCCAGTTGATGAGATCTCTTCTACCGTCATGACCGTCACGCCGGAGAAGGGGATGCCGCCGGATGGGAGCACGCAACAGTTATTGTCACTAATGGGGATGAATGTCGCGGGCACAGTGACAGAACAGGTTATGACCAGTGAAGCGGAAATCGTACCTCCATACACGCCGGGGCCTTCACAACACGCGGTTCAGACAACATTGCAGAACGAAAATGCTATTGAGACATCTTGTATTGGAGAGCAATTCTGGGACTGGTTGTCCGCTGGCTTAATGCAGAATGTGATGACCATTAATACGCAAAAAGCCCGGATACATCTGGTCAGTGGTTTTGTGTTTGTGAGTGCGCCTGCCATTTTCTTCCTGTTTCTCGGTGAAAAGAAGCAGGCGGATGGCAAAGAGGTTAGCCAAAAATGGAAACGGGTACAAACTGCATTCGAGCGGTTGGAACGACATCGAGTAAGTCGTGGAAAGTGTTTTTGTTGTTGTCATCTTTATGATTCGGCTGATCGGACAGGCTCCTATCAACGTGTTCATGGCTACTTAATCAAAAACACTTTGCTTTATCGTGACCGTTCTGTACCAGAAGATAGCCCTTTTCTCATGATTTCATGAGAAAGCATCTTTAATAACAATATGTTATTTTCTGCGCCCCGCAATGGGTTTCTAAATTGATGAATTGATGAAGTAGAGATGGACAGTATGACTTGGGATAACCTGCTGGATGAATATTTTTTTGCCAAAATCTTGCGACCGGCTACTGAGTCGAGTTATCGCAAGGTGGTGAATACATTCCAGGTGTTTGCAGGTGCCGACAATCGGCCTGCTCAGGTAACCCGACAGCAGGTCCTGGCGTGGCGCAGATATGTGTTGCATCAGCGCGGACTGAAAGGTGTGACTTGGAACAGTAAGATTGCGCATATGCGGGCGGTGTTCAATTTTGCGATAGAAGAAAAAATACTGCCCCAAACGGAAAACCCATTTAATGGTGTGGTGGTTAATGCGAACAAGAATAAAAAGAAAACATTGACCAAAAAACAACTGACAGCCTTGTATCTCACGATGGGGCAATTCGAAGAGCGGGAGCGACAGATGGGGGATAACCATCGTGCCTGCTGTGCATTATATCCGACTTGGTATTGGCTGACGGTACTGGATACGTTGCGTTATACCGGGATGCGGCAAAATCAGTTATTACATATCCGGCTTGGAGATATTGACCTGGATGAGCGCCGGATTATTCTTTGCTCTGAGGGGAGTAAGAACCATTATGAACACCAGGTGCCGGTGGTGAAATGGTTGTATCCTCAGCTGGAGATTTTGCTGGAACGTGCGCAAGCCGCTGGGGCAAAACCCAGTGATCCCCTGTTCTGTGTGAACTATTTTACTGCCAAAACAGACAGAGGAAATGAAACTGATCAATTACAGACGATAAAGTCATTCTTTCGTCGTTTGTCAAAAGAGTGTGGATTTGATGTAGGCCCCCACCGTTTCCGGCATACTTTGGCAACTGAACTGATGAAAGCGCCTGATCGTAATTTGCAAATGGTACGCGGATTACTGGGCCATCGCAGTATTACGACTACGATGGAATATATTGATATCAATCTGGATATTGCCGGGTGTGCGCTGGAGCGTGAGTTGATGCTGTATATTGATGTTGAGCCAGAAAGAGGCGAAATGCTAATCGGATAAAACAGAATATTCTCGCTGTTGTCTGAATTTGCCTTTTTCTACATAAATAATTCCCTGTTGCAAGATGGGGAATTTTTTTGAACCGATACAATCTTCCATAACTCACCTTCTTCTGATCAATTGGGAAATCTTAACAACCGATATACAACATCGTGTTAATTAATTCGTTGATTTTGGTTTGGATGGCTTGACAGTTACAATGGAACTTGTAAATATTGCGCTCGAACGAAAATAGAACATCTGATTTCTCAGATATCCTGAATCTAGAACCCCTTTAATTAACATCGAAATATTGCATGATTGAATAATACTACGCGATGCACTTTTAGGTTCCGATATCGAACGCTCGTTGAGTCTTCTTATCTCTCAACCAACGCGTTTTGAATTGGTGCCCGGAGGCGGAATCGAACCACCGACACGAGGATTTTCAATCCTCTGCTCTACCGACTGAGCTATCCGGGCAACGGGGCGCATTAAACCGTATTCGGTAGAACCCGTCAATAGATTTCTTTGAAAATAGTGACTTATGCTTTGAAATTATTCGATTGGCTAGAAATATAAGCAAAATAATAATGGAGAGTAGAAAATTTGCTCTCCGTTATTTTTTTAATATTTTAATGTGTTAATGATGGTAGTTTTTCTGGGCAGTATTGACTTTCATCAGGTAGCGACGTGATTCTGCCGATGGATGTTTGGTTGTCAGGGTTTCATAAACGTCACCCGGTGCCATGTTATTAATAATTTGAGCCGCTTTTTTCTTATCGCTAGAAAATACTCTTAATACACTACCGGCACCACCGTTGTAAGCCGTTATTACTGCGTAGCGGCGAGATGTCGCGTTAGTGATGTCAACCAGATAACTGTTTTGTAATATCGATAAATATGCAGTGCCGGCATCGATGTTATTTCCTGGATCAAATAGATAACTACGGCTTGGTTGCCCTGATTTACCTTTCATTTTAAAGACATCACGGCCAGCAGTATGTTGTACAACTTGCATCAATCCAAGTGCATCAGAACGGCTGACTGCATAGGGGTTGAAGCTGGATTCTATTTGCATAATTGCCAAAATTAGGGATTCATCTATGCCATATTTAATGGAAGCTTGACGAATCAGTGGCAGATATTTATGAGCACGTTTGTCCAAATGGTTTGGTACCAGTTGTATAGTGACAGACCAAATGACATGTAAACCGGATTGGCGTTTTTGTAATTTGTTGGCAATCAGATAATCTGCAAAGTGTGTTGCTCGCCATTCCCAACGAATCGGTTGGCCATTATTGTCCATAACTTGTCCGTAAAGGAAAGGTTCTTTACTGATCTGAATATCGTTAGTATCAGAATAAAGATCAACGGAACCTGGATCATCACCCATTAATAAGGTCGTGATAATGGCCTTGCGTAAATAGGTTGTAGGGTCAATTGGAGAAATTGTCTCAATCGTGATCGTTCCAGCTTCAAAATTGATATGGCTGCGGGTCCGGTATTGATCGGTATATTTAACGTAATCTTTTGGGCCTGCAATTAATACTTCATGCAACCCCCAAATGTTCTCAATGTTATGAGCAAACTGGCCCATCAAAATATCAAAACCATTGGTATCTTTTATATATTCTTCACGGTATTCACTATTTTTGTTGCTGGTACAGGAAATAAGAATTGGGGCAATAACAAACAACGCTAACAGTTTTTTCATCTTACATTGCCATCTGGTGTTGAATACAACATCAGAGCCAGTGGCTCTGATGAAAGCTAAATATTATTTTTCTGGTGGGGTATATCCATCAATTTGAATATCATGACCTTCGAACAGGAATTTGGTCATTTCCTGTTCAAGTAATTTGCGATCTTCCGGGTTCATAGTGTTGAGTTTTTTCTCATTGATCAACATGGTTTGTTTGCTCATCCATTGTCCCCACGCTTCTTTGGAAATTTCATTGAAAATGCGTTTGCCCAATTCGCCGGGATAAAGCTGAAAATCCAGTCCTTCGGCTTCACGTTGTAAGAAAGTACAAAAAACAGTTCTGCTCATAATAAATCCTCAAAATAGTGGGTATGGGATTCAGCTCAGTTGTTGTAATAGATATTCAACTGGTGCTGCCAGCCCAACAGTTGCGGGTTGCTGTAAGTTATACCAAAGTCCTGTATTTTCATCCATGCAGGTCGTAAAGGATAAGATATTTATTTTTATCGGCACAATATCTAGATGAAAATGGCTAAATGTGTGGCGGAATGCGGTGAGTTGTTCATGTTTACCGTGAGAAATACCTGATTGTTCTAGCCAGCCGTTTAGCAAATCCATGCTCTCAAACTGAGGAAACGCAAACAAGCCCCCCCAGATCCCTGTTGGTGGGCGTTGTTCTAGCCAGACAGAATCATTATTCTGCATCAGCAAGAAATAAGCTGTTTTCTCAGGAATGCTCTGTTTAGGTTTTTTACCGGGATATTTTGTCCAGCTATGGTTAGCGTAAGCGATACATCCTTGATTTAATGGGCAGATTTCACATTTCGGTTTGCTGCGAGTGCAAACCATTGCGCCTAAGTCCATCATAGCCTGATTAAAATATTCCACCTCTTGTACCGGGGTTACATTGGTGCTGATTTGCCAGAGGCTGCTTTCGACCTCTTTTTTACCTGGCCAACCTTCCACGGCATAACAGCGGGCCAATACCCGTTTAACGTTGCCATCAAGAATTGGGAAATGTTTACCTTGAGAAAGTGAAAGGATTGCGCCTGCTGTTGAACGACCAACACCGGGTAGGGCAACTACATCTTCAAAAGTTGTCGGGAATTTCCCTTGGTGCCGCTCCACAATCTGTTGTGCTGCTTTATGTAAATTACGAGCGCGGGCGTAGTAACCAAGACCGGTCCATAAATGAAGGACTTCATCAAGGGGGGCTGCGGCAAGTAAAGTCATATCGGGAAAACGTGAAATAAAGCGCTGAAAATAGGGAATGACCGTCGTAACCTGGGTTTGTTGCAACATCACTTCTGAAAGCCAGACGTGGTAAGAGGTCTTTTCCAGTTGCCAGGGCAGGGTTTTACGACCGTAACTATGGTACCAATCCAGTACCACTTTGGAGAATTGCTTTGCTTCCATCATTGGGATAATTATCTTTAGGGAATATCAGTGTTTCGTGAACAGGATTGCAACATAGTGTTACTTCACTGTAAACCGGAACTTTGTTTTTGCAGCACTGCGCAATCTGGGATTAAAATTGTACTTGTCACTATTGGACTTGCTAAAATCGCCCATCTTTGGATAATGCGCTCTCTTTAGGTGGTTTGCCGGTAAAGCAGCCATAAGTGCCTGAATAAATGTCTTTAAAACTGACAGAAATACCATGATAAATAACGTAATTTCGCCGGAATTTGATGAAAATGGCAGGGCGTTGCGCCGTGTTAGGAGTTTTGTTCGTCGTCAAGGCCGGTTAACTAATCGTCAGCAACAAGCACTTGATGATCTCTGGCCAAAAATGGGTGT
This sequence comes from Photorhabdus kleinii, assembly GCF_025384885.1. NCBI lineage: Bacteria > Pseudomonadati > Pseudomonadota > Gammaproteobacteria > Enterobacterales > Morganellaceae > Photorhabdus > Photorhabdus kleinii. Next base: position 20,346 of record NZ_JAJAFY010000006.1, on the reverse strand, counting down.
TGAATATCAGGCGGAAAAGCTAGATATGAAGGCACTTTTTGGGCGTGAAGCCCCCATTGTGCTGGAAATTGGCTTTGGCATGGGAGCATCACTTGTCACTATGGCAAGCCAGAATCCCGAGAAAAACTTTCTTGGAATTGAAGTTCATGCACCTGGAGTCGGTGCTTGTCTGGCTTCCGCTGAAGATGAAAATATCGGTAACTTGCGGGTGATGTGCCATGATGCGATTGAGGTGCTGGAAAACATGATCCCGGATAATAGTTTGGAAATGGTACAGCTTTTCTTTCCGGATCCGTGGCATAAAGCACGTCATAATAAACGCAGGATTGTACAGCCACCATTTGTGGAACTGATAAAAAGCAAGTTGAAAGCGGGGGGCGTATTCCATATGGCGACTGACTGGCAGCCATATGCTGAACATATGTTGGAAGTGATGAATGGCGTAGATAATTACCTTAATTTGTCTGAAAATGGTGATTATGTGCCGCGTCCATCTTCACGCCCGATAACGAAATTTGAATTGCGCGGTCAGCGGTTGGGGCATGGCGTATGGGACATAATGTTTAAGAGGATTAAGTAATGGCTAAAAACCGCAGTCGTCGTTTGCGTAAAAAGATGCATATTGATGAATTTAAAGAGTTGGGTTTTTCTGTTAAGTGGAATTTCCCATCTAATACACCTGTAGATGTTATCGATAGCACTGTTGATGCATTTATTGATGAGTTGATTGAATCCAATGGCTTAGCATTGGATGCCAGCGGTTATCTGAATTGGGAAGGCTTAATCTGTTTGCAAAAAATTGGTATGTGTACAGAAGAACACCGCCAATTGGTTGAAAAATGGCTGAAAGATCGCGGTATGGAAGATGTTATGACCTCTGAATTGTTTGATGTTTGGTGGGATTGATTAATCTATACCCTATGGATTTCAAGATGCATCACGATGGCTAGGGAGCGAATCCCCGGGAACATAGCGAACTATGTGACCGGAGTGAGCGAGCGCAGCCAACAAAGAGGCAACTTGAAAGATAACGGGTATATCGCTATAAAATAGCTTGCGTGAATCACAACAGGGGCCCTGGTGATTAATTAGCGCCCCTGTCTGGAGTAAAGTCAGTGAGTACAACGTTCTCTAATACGTTATTGTCGGATATTTTGCGACAAGTTCGTCCCCTGATTGGTCAAGGGAAAGTGGCAAATTATATTCCTGCACTGGCGGAAGTTCCTGCTGATAACTTGGCAATAGCTATCTGTACCATCGATGGGCAGATATTTCATGCAGGAGATGCTGAGAAGCGTTTTTCGATTCAATCTATTTCTAAAATATTAAGTCTGACTTTAGCTATGACACGTTATCAGGAACAAGAGATCTGGCAGCGAGTCGGGCAGGAACCTTCTGGTCAGCCATTTAACTCATTAGTTCAGTTGGAACTGGAAAAAGGCAAACCTCGTAACCCTTTTATTAACGCGGGTGCATTAATTGTATGTGACATGTTGCAGTCGCGATTGAGTGCACCTAAACAGCGTATGCTGGAAGTGGTGCGCAAACTTGCTGGTTGTCCTGATATTTGTTACGACAGCAAAGTTGCCCGTTCTGAAATGGAACATTCTTACCGCAATGCAGCGATTGCCTATCTGATGAAATCCTTCGGTAATTTCGATAACGATGTGCTCGCGGTACTGCAAACTTATTTTCATTATTGCGCTTTGAAAATGAACTGTATTGAGCTTGCTAAATGTTTCATTTATTTGGCGAATCAGGGGAGTACGATAGGTTCTGAGCAGCAAATCCTTAGTCCTCGTCAGGCCCGGCAGATTAATGCACTGATGATGACCTGTGGTATGTATGATGGTTCTGGTGAATTTGCATTTAGGATTGGTATGCCAGGAAAATCGGGTGTTGGTGGTGGGATCGTGTGTGTCGTGCCGGGAGAGTTTACAGTTACTGTTTGGTCACCGGAATTGGATCGATCGGGGAACTCTTTGGCCGGTTGTGCTGCTCTAGAATTGTTAGCCGATCGTGTTGGGCGATCCGTTTTTTAACTCTCAGGTGATTTTCTTAGGAGAAAACATGTTACGCAAAATTATCATCGCTGCATCTTTGCTATTTGTTGCTCAGACTCAGGCAGGCTATGAATGCCAGGTAAATCCACAGAATGACATTATTATTACTTCTCAATCAGTTCAAGTTGTGGGGGCAAGTGGCAATCTCCAGATTTCACCTGATGGTTCAGTAATTCGTGATGGTAAGAACTTAAGTTTAAATACAGAACAGCGTCAGAAAGCGCAACGTTATCAGCAGGCTTTGCGGCAGGATTTGCCTTGGATTAAACAAGAAACCGGAAGACACCTGATAACGGCCCGTAAATCCTTAGATAAAGTCGTAGTAGAGACTATCGGTAAGGATAGCAATGTGCGTAATCGGTTGTCTGATCTTGAGTCAGGGCTTAATCAGCAAATAAATCGAATTATTGAAACTCGCTCTGATGGTATGGCATTCCACCATCAAGCGATTAAGCAGGTTGAAAAAGATAGCCGTAGCTTAATCGAGCAAAGTCTTGGTGGGGTGTTACAGGACAGTATAAATGAGATCGGCAATAAACAATTTAGCCTGAATGGTGATAATAATCAGGCATTACAATCGCTGCTTGGTAGCTTGGGTGGATTGCAGAATAATTTGAAAGCTGAATGGCGAGTTCAGGAAGAAGATTTCCAGCATTTTGGCAAAGAGGTTTGTGGTAAGGTCAGTGGCCTTGAACAACAAAGAATTGAATTACTGAATTCTATTAAATAATTGCTAATAATTACAAATAAGAATCAATTTGAAATTGATTCTTATTTAGATTGACATATTTTTTTCGCTACCTAGAATGCAAATGTTTACTAAATATCCTTTCTTGGAGTGCGATATATGAAAAAGATAATCCCTGTCGTTCTGGTATCGTTATTTGCTGTTGCAAGCCATTCCGCATTTAGTCAGAAATCTGCTGTAGTTACACCAAATGCTGTTACAGCTCAGGCTGATAATAAGGTTATAGTTAAGCACCTTTCCGGTGAAACTGAGGTCAAAAAGAATCCTCAGAAAGTTGTTTTATTTGATTTCGGTATTTATGATTCACTAGTTAAATTAGGTTTATCAGATAGGGTTGTTGCATTACCTACTGGTAATACGCCTGAATATCTCCGTAATAGCTTACCTAAAGGGGTAGAAAATGCGGGGGGTATGAAAGAGCCAAATCTGGAAAAACTGGCGCAACTTAAACCTGATTTAATCGTTATTAGCGGGCGTCAAACTCCTTTCTATGAAAAGCTGTCAAAAATAGCACCGACAATTAATTTGGGAATTGATAGCAAAAATTATCTGGTTTCAGTTGAAAGTAACATAACGTTATTAGGTGAGTTGTTTAGTAAACAGAGTGAAGTAAAAGAGCAGATTGTTGAGCTGGAAAAAACCATTGCTAAAGCTCAGGATAAAGCTAAATCTTCTGGTGCAAAAGTTTTAGTATTACTTCATAACGCAGGTAAATTAGTGCTGAACAGCCAGAGCGTAGTGTATGACGTGGTTAAGGCGCAGAAAGCAGAATTATCTATTCCTGCTGGTGAAGATAAAAACAAATTCGTTGTAGTGACTTCTGATATGATTGCTCAAGCCAATCCAGATGTGATTTTAATTATTGACCGCAGTGAAGCAATTGGTGCTGGTAAGCTAGATAAAGCGAAGTTTGAAGATGATAAAGTGAAATCCACTTCAGCGTACAAGAATGGCAAAATTACTTATCTGAAGTCTGATCTGTGGTATTTGTCTGGCGGTGGTTTGGAGAGTCTGTCAGCACAAGTTAATGCGGTGGCTGATGCCCTTTAATCAGGTCATGCGCCATTTTGAATTTGAACAGTGATTGAAGTTCCACAATGGATTGTTTTAGGTTTGGTCTGACAGTTATCGGTTTTTTATGCTAGTAACTGTCAGGTTTGGTCTGAGCTATACCCTATGGATTTCAAGGTGGATCGCGACGGCAAGGGAGAGAATCCCTGGGAGCATAGATAACTATGTGACCGGGGTGAGTGAGTGCAGCCAACAAAGAGGCAACTTGAAAGATAACGGGTATATGAATAATTAGCTTATTATGCGTATTTCCAGCGTTAATAACTAAAAATATAGAAAAGTTTTCTATTCGGAATAATGCTTTTTTTATTCATAAAATATAATATTAATGTGTCATGATATAAGTATGAAAACTAATTTCGTTATTAATAAATATATTTATATCATATGTAAGTAAGCTGAGAAATTATTTATATTGGTCATTTTTAAATAACCTAAATTGATCTAAATATTTTTCCAGATGATAATTTGCTTTCTGTGAAAAAATAATTATTTTAAAATATTAATAGTGATTTACATATTGAATTTACAAGGTGAAATTATTATTTATTTTATATTTGAATGTCTGATTTATTCGAGTTTATAATATGGAGAATGATATTTATATTGAAAGGAACTTATAATAAATAATAAGTTCCTTGATAATTAAATGAGATTACAGATAAACGCTTTATGAACAAGTATTAACTGCGTCTACAGAGTCAAGTACCAATCTGGCTATAGCAGGACCAGCCAGTGCTATTTCTGCAATAAATGCAGCTCCACCTGTAGCAAACCATATAGTTAATTGTGCTATTGCAGTTATTCCGGTAATAACCCAGTCGTACCAATGCATTGACTCCTTTAAGCAATTAGTTATTCCAGAAATGCCTATATCATCCTTAACTGAAGAAATTAATGACCAGGTATTCTGTGATTTATCAGTAATAGAATCCGAATTCTTAAGGTCATGAACTATAGTCAATAACTCATGTATAGCATCATGACCTAATTTTTTCAATAATATCTGTGTGGCTGATTCTCTTTCGGATTCATGTATGCCCATGAATTTAAATGCAAGTTTAAAAGCACCTGCGACAACTGAACCAATTGCAAGAGTGCATGGAGATACACCTGCGTACTCTATTAATTTTAATCTTCCATCAGTGTTAGTTGGAGCTGAATTATTAAAATGCAATCTCTTGTAAGCATCATTTACAACCATGTCAAAGCTAATATTTTCTTTTTGATGATCGGAAAGTTGATCATAAAAATCTTGATAATACGGAGTTAGTTCTGTGGCGAGGTCTTCTTTGGACAAGGTATATAACATTTCTTTATTTTCAATATTCATTTTTTACCCCAATCAAAGTGAAATTAAAAATGATTTTTTAATGGCTCGTGCTATCAATAGAAATACAACCAAGCACAAATTAAATATAGTCGTATTTGAGATAATTTAAATGATATTATTGTGTCGTAATTCACATATGTTAAAAATTAATTTTGTGTAGAGAGTGGTTTTATTTGATTTTAATTAATATTCTTATTGATGGTCGATATTAACTATTACCCACATGGATAAATATATTTTTAGGGTAGGTGGATTAATAAATTTTTATATTATTGTTTTTATATTATATTTGTTGATTTATTTTTCTATATATTGAGTTTTATCATTGAAAATTAAATTGTGGATTATTATTTCAATATTAATGCTGTGGATAATTTGTAACTTAGATATTATTTAAATTTGGGGGTGTAATCATTCCTCAGAAAGGAACCCAACACTGGACAATCAGTCACTACCGTCTAATGGAGCCCCCTCTGAAGTTCAGCGGGGGAAATGTATTATGAATAGAAACGAAACCAATGGAGGTATCAATTTTATGCAAAGATAATCTTTGTGGAGTTGAATTTTTCGAAGGCGATTTTTGTGTTAAAGAAATAGTTCCAATAATGAATTTAGGAATAGTTTACCTTTCTGTGTAATTTGCCAGTGTGTTGCTGTTTCAGAGAGATAACCTGCTGCTAAGGCTTGCTCAATTTGAAAACGGATTGAAGCCTCAGGTAACCCAGTGAAATCACTGAAATCTTGTTTGGGCATCATTTCCAATAAACGGAATCGGTTCATAAAAAATTCAAATGGCCGATCTTCATTTTCTACTTGATTCTGTTTATCCAGATAGCGTCCTTGCATATATCCACGGGGATGTTTGGTTTTCACTGTGCGCAGAATACGGCCATCTTCAAATGTGATTTTTCCATGAGCGCCACAGCCAATACCAAGGTAATCCCCAAAACGCCAGTAGTTGAGATTGTGCTGGCATTGATAGCCTGGCTTGGCATAAGCAGAAGTTTCATATTGCTGATAACCTGCCGCTGTCAGCAATTGGTGACCTTGTGAAAAGATATCCCATAAAGCGTCATCGTCGGGCAGAACGGGAGGACGAGAACCAAAGCTGGTATTAGGCTCAATAGTCAACTGATACCATGAAAGATGCGGTGGTGATAATGCAATTGCCTGACGTAAATCATTCAGCGCTTCATCAAGACTTTGGTTCGGCAAACCATGCATCAAATCTAGATTAAAACTGCGTAGCTCCAGACTGGCGGCTAAACGTGCTGCCCGTTTGGCTTCATCCGGCCCGTGAATACGGCCAAGACGTACTAGTTTATCCGGGCTGAAACTCTGCACGCCAATGGATATTCGGTTAATACCCGCTTGCTGGTAACCGCTGAAACGGTCGGCTTCCACAGTACCCGGATTGGCTTCCATCGTAATTTCAGCTTGTGGCGATACCGGTAGGAGAGCACGAACGCCATCCAGCAATTGTTGCATTGCCTGTGAGCTAAGCAGGCTGGGGGTTCCACCACCAATAAAGATAGTGGTAATTTCCCGTCCGTTGACCATTGGCAGATCCGTTTTCAGATCTGCTAATAAATGGTCAACATATTCCTGATGCGGAACATCACCTTTCAATGCATGAGAGTTGAAATCACAGTAAGGACACTTTTGTACACACCATGGAATATGGATGTAAAGACTCAGTGGTGGAAGTTTAAGCATTACGTAGTGTATCCAACATCATCTTTAGTGCCTGACCACGATGCGAAACGGCATTTTTTTGTTCACCCGTTAATTCAGCGGCAGTACAGCCTAATTTTGGTATGTAGAAGATGGGATCATAACCAAACCCACCATTACCGGCAGGTTGACGTGCGATAACTCCCAGCCAGCGACCATGAAATACCAGAGGCGTTGGATCTTCTGCATGGAGTATATAGACCAGCACACAGTTAAACTGAGCTTGACGTTGATCGTCAGGAATATCTTTCATCGTATCCAGCAATTTTTCCAAATTTTGCTGGTCAGTGGCATTTTCACCTGCATAGCGGGCTGAATAGATACCCGGAGCGCCGCCAAGGATGTCTACGGATAGACCAGAATCATCAGCAATTGCGGGCAGGCCGGTAACTTGTGCGGCGTGGCGGGCTTTAAGAATGGCATTTTCAATAAATGTCAGCCCGGTCTCTTCGGTTGAATTTACGCCTAACTCAGTTTGAGCAACAATATCCAGACCAAAATCAGCCAGTAATTGTGCCAGTTCACGAACTTTTCCGGGGTTACCGGTTGCCAGAACAACTTTTTGCATTATTTTGAATCCAATTTAATTCTTATTTACTGTATTAGCCATGAAAGAACATCAGCACGGAGATAATTCAGTGCGTAGAGGATCAAAATGACGATCATTGCTGAAAAATCAAGGCCGCCCATTGTTGGCATAATGCGGCGGATAGGTGCCATCAATGGCTCTGTTAGTTGCATCAGAACATAGTCAATCGGATTGCGTCCCTGGCTTATCCAGCTGAGTAGAGCACGTGCCAGTACCAACCAGAATACCAGTTTACCTGCTGCTGTCAGCAATTCAATTAACCCGATAGGGATGAAAAGTGTGAGGAAAGCAACCGCACCGGTACTGAACCAAAGTTGCATGATCAATTTAAACAATACCAGAACGTAAGCGACAACAATGGAGGCAGTATCGAGAGAACCAATAGACGGTATAACTCGGCGTAATGGCCGAACGATCGGTTGGGTCATTTTCACAATAAATTGAGCAAATGGATTATAAAAATCACAACGAGCCCATTGCATCCATACACGAAGTAATAAAACAGCGATGTATAAATCCAGAACTGTGAACAGAATAAAGGTTAAAAATTGCATTTAGCAGCCTTGATAAAATTAAAATTGTTTTTCCATTTCCTGTGCCCGGCGAATAGCCGCCTGCATAGCGTTGGATACGGTTTCCGGCAATTTGCCTTCATAAAAAATACGTAATGCTTCCGCAGTAGTACCGCCTTTAGATGTTACCTGTTCACGCAGGGTTGCAAAAGGGAGATCTACATTTGATGCGGCCAGTGCCGCAGAACCTATTGCCGTTTGCAAAACAATTTCACGGGCTGTTTGGCTATCAAAACCTAAACGTTCTGCTTCCTGTTGCATTGATTCCATAAATAGGAAGAAATAAGCGGGCGCACTGCCTGCTACGGCGATAACGTCATTGATGCCATTTTCATCTTTTACCCAGTAGGTTTTACCCACACTGTTCATTAATGCTTGAGTGAAATCACGGTCAGACTGGCTGACTTGCTCCGATGCGAATAATCCGCTCACCCCTTGACCAATTAATGCCGGCGTGTTTGGCATGATACGAACAATATTGAGTTTGCCTTGTAATAAAGCACCAAAACGTGCAACGGAAATACCTGAGGCGATAGACAGAACCAGTTTGTTACTGAAATCTACGTTTTCTTTCAGAGGCTGACAAACATCTGCCATCACTTGCGGTTTTACTGCCAAAACAACAACGTCGGCTTCTTGTGTGTAGCGAATATTGTCACTATCACTGTTAATACCATACTCTTTTGCTAGTGCATCACGGTGAGTATCACTTGGTGCGCAGACATTAATCAACTCAGCAGGATATCCTCCTTTTACTAATCCGGCTATGATGGCGTGAGCCATATTACCTGCACCAATAAAGGTAATTTTACGTTTTTCCATTAAATACCTCGTAGCGTTGAAATGGTTAATTGTGATATTGACGTGCACCGAAAATGGCTGTTCCAATTCGTACTAATGTGGAACCACAATTAATGGCAGCAGCCATATCATCAGTCATCCCCATTGAGAGAGTATCTATTTGAGGATATTTCGTTTTCAGGTTAAGGAAGGCTTGTTCCATTTTCCTGAAAACCACCAATTGACGTTCATAGTCAGGTTCTGGTGCCGGGATTGCCATTAAACCACGGAGCCTCACATTCGGCAGTTTGTTCACTTCGGCTGCCAGCGTTGATAGTTCATCAAGTTGAATACCTGATTTGCTCCGTTCATCACTGATATTTATTTGAATAAGAATATTCAGCGGTTCCATTCCCTCCGGACGTTGTTTGTTCAGGCGTTGTGCTATTTTTAAGCGGTCAATGGTATGGCACCAGTTAAAATTTTCTGCCACCAAACGGCTTTTATTAGCCTGTAACGGACCGATAAAGTGCCATATCAAATCATTACAATTTGCAAAATAAGCAATTTTTTCTACACCTTCCTGCACATAATTTTCACCAAACTGGTGTTGCCCGGCAGCGATTGCTTTTTCGATATCTTCCACAGGTTTGGTTTTACTGACTGCAAGCAAGGTAATTTCTTCTGGAACGCGTTCGCATTTCTGTGCGGCAATGGCTATGTGGGTCCTGACATCTTGTAAATTTTGTTCAATATTGTTCATGGTGACTCAGGAGATTAAAAAATGAATATGGATAAGCTAGTGGCCCTTAGTGTAAAGCATAATGCTTCAGATCTGCATCTTTGTATTGGGCAAGTTCCTGTATTACGTATAAATGGAGTGCTTTGTCCGCAAACTCAACTGCCATCTGTAAATAATCTATTGCTGGAAGAGTGGAGTGAGCAGTTTTTATCAGAAAATCAGCGACAACAGCTATTAACTGGTGGACATGTGGATTTTGCGTTGGAAACAGAAAATGGCCAACGATTGAGAGGCAACATCTTTCGTCAGCACTCCGGGTTGTCAGTCGTTTTGCGTTTAATTCACTCTCAGTGTTCAACTCTAGAACAGCTAAAAGCGCCTGAAATTATCCGTGAAATGGTTTTGCGGGAAGAGAGTGGATTGATCCTGGTAACCGGTGCTACAGGCAGTGGGAAGTCGACAACGTTAACTGCTATTGTGGATATGCTGAACAGCCACAGTTGTCAGCACATTATTACATTGGAAGATCCCGTGGAATTTATCCACCATAGCTGCAATTGTCTGATACAACAGCGGCAAATTGGATTGGATTCGCCCAGTTATCAGGAAGCGTTAAAAGGGGCTCTCCGGCAAGATCCTGATGTATTGCTGTTGGGTGAGTTGCGGGATAAGGAGACAATACGCTTGGCGTTAACTGCGGCAGAGACTGGGCATTTGGTATTGTCGACTTTACATACCAGAGGTGCTGTACAGGCAATTGACCGGCTGGTGGATATTTTCTCCGCTGAAGAAAAAGGGTGGGTACGTAGCCAGCTAGCAGGCAGCCTGAAAGCTGTGATAGCACAACAATTAGTCTCTGCCCAAGGTGGGGGACGAGTTGCTGTATATGAAGTATTGGCAGTTAATCAGGCAGTGAGCCATCTGATACGAGAAGGAAAAAATCATCAAATAACGACGCTTATGCAGACGGGCGCTGCCAGCGGGATGCAAACCTATGAGCAAGGCTGGCAGCAGCGTAAATTACAGGGATTACTGGCAGAGCAAACGGAGAGGAAGATCAAAAAGAACGCTATCAATTAACCGCGAATGACGGTTATACGGTTGCTGTTAATTGATCGCTGTTACTGTTAGTTAATTGCTATTAATAGCGCTGTTCAAACCAGCTTTCCAGAATAATAACAGCGGAAGTAGCATCTACTTTGCTTTTATTTAAGGCTTTATAACCACCTTGGTCGAACAGATGAGCACGGGCTTCAACCGTTGTCAGGCGTTCATCTTGGAGTTGAACTTGTACACCAAACCGGCCATGCAGCCGGTTTGCAAATTTACGTGCTTGCATTGTAACTAATTGCTCAGTGCCATCCATATTGAGGGGAAGACCAACGATAACCAGATCTGGTTGCCACTCTTTAAGTAATTTTTCGATTTGCCCCCAATTGGGGATACCATCTGTGGCTTTAAATGAGGTTAATGCTCTGGCGGTGCCCGTGATTTCTTGTCCAATGGCTGCGCCGATGCTGCGGGTGCCAAAATCGAAGGCTATTATTGTACGGTTATTCATCTATGCATGTCCCGCCTGTGGGGCAATATTATAGATATTGATTCCGAGTAAAGATGCGGCTTCACGCCAGCGGTCCGCAATGGGTGAGTTGAAAATAATGTGTGGATCAGCGTTTGTTGTTAACCAGCTATTCTCCATTATCTCTTTTTCAAGTTGACCCTTTTCCCAACTGGCATACCCCAACGTGACCAATATCTGTTTTGGTTGGCGTGGTGTACCCAAGGTTTCAAGGACATCTTTGGAGGTGGTGATCATTGTGTCATCGGAAATTTTGATACTTGAATTGAAACCTGGTTTTGGTGTGTGCAATATAAAACCATGATCTTCAGCAAGTGGGCCACCAGTCATAACAGGCTTGTTTAGATTGATACTTTCATCCCGATCTTCTGGTGATATTTTCAGCTTTTGTAAAACTTTCCGAACGGAGATTTGCTCAATAGGTTTATTTATCACCAATCCCATTGCCCCATTTTCATTGTGTTCACATATGTAAACAACTGAGCGTTTGAAATAGGGATCAGATAATGAAGGCATGGCGATAAGAAAATGGTGCTGTAGATTCATTTTTTTTCTAGTAATTAACCTGGCTATGTAAGGATTATTTAGCCCAACAGTATGTGGGCTAAAAGTATAAATGACAAACCTTGACAGGCAAATTCGTAAAAAGAATTTTTTATTTCTCTAATCGTTCTTCAATTGCATTCATTAACATGCCAATGATTGAAATATCAGGGAAAGCGGCTTCTATCTCGCGTGCACAGGTTGGACTGGTGACATTAATTTCAGTCAGTTTGTCACCAATGATGTCCAAACCAACAAAGATTAACCCTTTTTCTTGCAAAGTTGGAGCAACAGCTCTGGCGATAGCCCAGTCACTTTCTGAAAGCGGGCGAGCTTCACCACGGCCACCCGCAGCAAGATTACCACGGGTTTCACCTTGGGCAGGGATACGAGCCAGGCAATAAGGAACGGGTTCGCCATTGACAATTAATACCCGTTTATCACCTTCTTTTATGGCCGGTAAGAAATTCTGCGCCATGCAGAAGCGATTGCCATGTTCCGTTAGGGTTTCAATAATAACACCAACGTTTGGGTCATCTTTTTTCAGGCGGAATATCGATGCACCGCCCATACCATCTAGTGGTTTAAAGATGACATCACCATGTTTCTGGTGGAATTCACGTAAGTGAGCGGCATTGCGAGTCACTAATGTATCTGGTGTTAAATCAGGGAACCAGGCTGTGAAGAGTTTTTCGTTACAATCGCGTAGGCTTTGTGGTTTATTGACAATGAGAGTGCCTTTCTCTTCCGCGCGTTCCAAAATATAAGTGGCGTAAATGTATTCGGTATCAAATGGTGGATCTTTGCGCATCAGGATGACATCCAATGTTTCCAGTGCCAGATCTTGTTCTCTATCGAATTGATACCATTGTTGTGGATGGTTTTCTACCTGCAATAAGCGGGTACGTGCGCGGGCTTCCCCTTGGTGCAGATAGAGATCACTCATCTCCATATAATGGAGTTCCCAGCCGCGACGTTGTACTTCTAATAGCATGGCAAAACTGGTGTCTTTCTTGATGTTGATGGATGAAATGGGGTCCATCACTATGCCGAGTTTGATCATTCTTTCTCCTTAACCCAAATCGCCGAAACGCACTTGTAATGCAGTAATTGCGGTGAGCGCTGTCGTTTCTGTTCTCAGTACCCGTGGTCCTAATAGGATATCAGTAAATTGGTAATTAGCTGTCATAGCAATTTCATCTATCGATAATCCACCTTCCGGGCCGATCAGTAAACGCACTTTTTCTACAGGTAAAGGCAGGGTATTGATGCTTTGGCTGGCTCGTGGATGTAGATTTAATTTTAAACTGCCATCATTTTCTGCACACCAGTGCTCAAGTTGCATCACTGGGCGAATTTCAGGTACACGGTTACGACAGCATTGCTCACAGGCAGCAATAGCAATTTTCTGCCACTGCTGAAGTTTTTTAGCCAGCCGTTCTCCATCCAGCTTTACACCACAGCGTTCAGAAATTAAAGGCGTAATAACATTTACCCCTAATTCTACAGATTTTTGAATGGTGAATTCCATTTTCTCACCGCGGGATATGACTTGCCCCAGATGGAGATTAAGTGGTGATTCATTATCGGCGAGTTCGCTATTGCTGATATGTACTTTGACAGATTTTTTGCTAGCTTCGGTAATCTGAGCGTTGAAGATCTGATTGCTACCATCAAACAGTTGTAACTGTTGGCCATGACTCATTCTGAGTACCCGCCCAACATGGTTAGCCGCCTCATCACTCAGATAAATTTCAGTATTCGATGAGAGTAATTCCGGGTGATATACGCGGGGTATACGCATGTTTTTCTTTCCTTCCTGCGGGGTATAGCTATACATAAAGCAATAAATAATGGAGGGTATGATAAGGGAGGCTTAATCCAATTATCAAGCTATCTCGATGCAGATTGTTATCTCTGAATAAATGTTGCGAGTCTGCTCGCATATTTATATCTTATTTGACTGTTTTATATTTATTTTGTTGTTTTAAAGTAGTGGTGTTTATTATTATATTTTTATGCCAAAATATAGTGATTATTTTTTACTGCTTGGTGAAAACATTCATTGTATAATTAAGTTGGAGGTGTTTTATTAAGTGGATTTTAATATTAAAATTGTTGTTTTAGCTATTCTTGTTGGAATAGTGTCCGGAATAACCTTGAGTAAAGTGATATGTGTATTTATTAAAATTATTTATGGATGTAAAAAAATAGATTTTGGTTATTTTCAGGTTGAATTAATGACGCTGTTTATAACAGCTTTTTTTATGATTTATTTTCCATTGAATTTTCATTTGTATGTTGTTTTGATATTTGTTTGGGTGTTAATTATATTGTCTTTTATTGATATAAAAATTAAGTTATTGCCAGACGTAATAAATTATCCACTTTTATGGTTAGGGTTATTATTGAATTTGAATCAAACTTTTGTGCCTATTGAACAAGCTGTAACAGGTGCGATTGCTGGTTATTTGATTTTGTGGTCTCTCTATTGGTTATTTAGAGTAATTTGTCATAAAGAAGGGTTAGGATATGGTGATTTTAAGTTAATGGCAGCGGTTAGTGCCTGGTTGGGGATTGGTGCAATTCCTTTATTAATGCTCTTATCCTCACTGTTTGGTCTTATTGGGTACTTTTGGATGTGGAGAATACGAGAAAATTACCCAGAGTCTGTTGCTTTTGGTCCATATATAGCCATTTCTGCGGTCATAATGATCTATATGCACTTATTGGGAATCAATGGGGTATCGTGAATGGCGCCCGATAGCTGAAAATGTATGGGCGCCAGTAGTTAAAACTGTGGGATTAAAACTGATGGTGAATCAGCGCATCTTGCCAACGTTTAGGTTGTCCCAAGTATTTATCAAGAGAAATAATAGATAGCTCATTTCTGTTATTTTCTAAAATAAACGTAGGGAAGCCTGAGCCGCTAACGATTGCCAATAGTTCACGGCTTTTCCTAATGTGTTGGAGACTTTCTGATTCATTATTCAGTGTCAGCTGTTGCTGGAACAGCTCTGAATCAAGTTGCAATTCATTTGCCAAATTCAATAACGTTTCAGTTTCGCTGATTTTTAATCCACGAACATAATGCGCTTTTTGTACTGCCAGTAACATTTCGATACCTTTATCAGCCAACTTTTCTGCTGCAAGGATGGCTGATATTGGTGGTAATGAATCCATAATCAGTGATTTATCGTTTAACAGTGCGACATATTGCTCACTGAAAGTTTGCCCAGTAAGGCTTGCGATCCGTTTATCCTGACTAAGGACATAATCACGCCATGTGCTGTCTATTTGGCGTCTGTTATCTCCTGTCAGCATTCCGCCGCCATGCAATTCAATTTTTACATTTGCGACCTCTTTTGCTGCTTGTATTAGAGAAGAAACGCCATAACACCAGCCACATAGTGGATCATAGATATAGTGCAGAGTCATTCTGGGCATATTACTTATTCCTGCAAAAGGGTTAATTCACTTATTGGGGCCACTTCATTTCGCCTTTCAGCACCTTGGCGCTTAGTTCGAGGCTGGATTTGTCTCCAAGTTTTGGATAATGCTTTTCCATTGCGGCGATTAGCGCTTTTGAGTCTTTCGCTTTTGCTAGCTCTTTTTCAAAAGTAGTCAGATATCTTTGCGTAAACTTGACTGATTCCAATGTCATTGGTGTGTTGCCAATGAAATGTCCCGGAACCACAATTGTCGGTTTTAGCTCTTTTATGCGATCTAATGTCTGCATCCAGTTTTTACGAGACTCTTTAGTCTGTGTATCTGCCATCCAGACATGGATGTTGCTTGAAACAGTGACACCGCCTACTACCGCTTTTAACTTTGGTATCCAAACAAAAGTACGGTCAGCCGCAGGGCCATCAAGACCTTCGACGATTAACTTCTCACCGTCAACTGTAAAAGTGTTACCTTCCAACGGTTGCGGCACGATGACTTTTTTGGGTGCCTGTTCTTTCAGAACACCTCCCCAATAGGCCAGTTTGCCATCTTTGGTCTTTTTGATTTCTTTAATGGTTTCTGGTGATGCAATGACTTTTGCGTTAGGGAACGCTTTGGTCAGTACATCAAGGCCAAAATAGAAATCAGGATCAGACTGACTGATATAGATGGTTGTCAGTTTTTTGCCGGTATACTTAATTCTTCTGGCCAGTGCTTCAGCGTCATTTTTTTGGAACTGAGCATCGATCAGTACAACTTCTCTATCACCGATGATGAGTTCAGAAGAGACGGGAAATACGCTTCTTTCACCTGGATTGAAAACATCCAGTTTTAGGTTAACGGCTTGTGCCAGAGAAATGGTACCCAAGGAAAGGATACCTGCCAGCGCAATATTTAGTGTTGTTTTGCGAGTCATAATTGAATTCCTGATGTTGTGTGTAACGAGGTTCATAATAAGTTGCGTTTTTCGATGAAAAAACCGCATAATTGGCAATTATTTGTTGCATAAATCGAGCTAATTGATGGATAGAGTTACTGCTGCGCAAGTGTTCACTATAATTGTAGAACAAGGCAGCATGATTGCTGCATCAGAACGGTTAGATATGTCGCGAGCAATGGTATCCCGATATCTGGCTGAAATGGAAAAATGGGCGGGAGTACGTCTGTTACATCGTACAACGAGAAAGATCAGCCTGACATCGGCAGGAGAGATCGCTTATCAGCGCAGTCGTAAATTATTGCAATTGGCGCAAGAGATACCTGTTGATCACCCAGTAGCAGCACAGGAGTTGAGTGGTCTTTTGCGGATAAGCAGTTCTCAATCTCTGGCGGTGAGCGCATTGTCTGTGGCGATTCCTGAGTTTATGCGGATTTATCCTCAGATAGCTATTGATATGCAAATGAGCAATAAGGCAATAAATTTGGTCGAGGAGCGGATAGATTTAGCGTTACGCATCACGAATAATCTGGAACCGAATTTGATCGCCAGACCGTTATCGACATGTCATTCTGTGGTTTGTGCTGCTCCTTCCTATTTGATGGGGAAAATTCTCCCGCAAAAGCCTGCTGATTTAGCCTTGCATAACTGTATGACTTATAATTTCTTTGGCAAAAGTCTTTGGTTATTTGAACGTCAAGGAGAAAAATATTCTGTTCCTGTTAGCGGTACTTTGAGTGCTAATGAATCGATGGTGTTAATGGAAGCAACATTGCAAGGTGCGGGAATCGCCATGCAACCCTATTATTCTGTTGCTTCGCATTTGGCGTCAGGAAAATTGACTCAGTTGTTGCCAGAATATCGGCCTCAGGCTATGGGAATTTATGGTATTTATGCCAGCCGTCAAAATATGCCAGCAACGCTGAGGGCATTACTGGATTTTCTGGTTCAATGGTTTGCTTCTTCTCCGTACTGGCAAGCACTAATGCTGGAAAGCTGATTTTAGTTTTTGGGGAAACAGGGCAATTTGTGTTTTTAGGTGTTCGATAAAAGTATCGACTGGGGCAGAAGAAGGGCGGTGAATGGGCTTTATCAGGCTGACAGTAAAAGGAATGCTGATACTGAATGGGCGAGCGCATATTTCAGATTTGCCGTGGCTGTCCAGATAATCGAGTACAGTCAGTGGGTTGACAATAGAAACACCAATGCCTTCGCGCACCATTGCACATACCGATGCAGCACTGTGAGTTTCCATAATCATGCGGCGGCGAATATGGTGTTCTGCGAATATTCCATCAATGAGCTGCCGGTAGCTATCCGTTATCGAAAGGCTGATAAAGTTTTGTTCGCTGAAATCTTCGGGAGTTAATAACGGCTTATGACTGAGAGGATGAGCGGCGGGCAATACGCAAATTTCATTCAGTGTGATCAGTGTTTCTCTCTGTGTACCTGGTGGTGTCTGCAAATGTTCTGTCAAACCCAGATCATGGCGTTGAGCTGAAAGCCACTCTTCCAGTAGCGGTGATTCCTGTGGAATGATGGTTAAATTAGTATCAGGGTATTGACGGGTGAAGTGGTGGCAAACTTTTGGTAACAGTGATTGAGAAAATACCGGCAGGCAGGCGATGGAAAGCTGAGCATGTTGGAATTTACGTATATTGTTAGCTGCATTCATTATTCTTTCGAGTCCATAATAGGAGCGCTGAACTTCTTCAAAAAGGCGCAATCCTTGTGCTGTTGGATGAAGGCGACCTTTTACTCGATCAAATAGTTTGAATTTTATTAGGTGCTCGAATCGTGCTAATTCACGACTGACGGTTGGTTGTGATGTTTGTAATAAAATAGCCGCTTCTGTCAGGTTTTTTGTCGTCATTACCGCATGGAAGATTTCAATATGGCGCCATGAACAAGAAGACATAAATTGTTCCTTCAAATGATAATTCTATATCACAGATGAATAGACTATAACGAAATGGATATTTTTATTCCTGTTTTTTACTGCCAATAATGGGTTATCTGCCGACTTTGTGAGAGAAACCCTGATGAGCACTTTTACCCGCAATAATTGTCCTAATCTGATACCGGAGAGTTTGGGCCGTCTGCCAGAAGCATATGGTACTCCACTATGGGTTTACGATAGTGAAGCAATTATTCAAAAAATCAAATTGTTATGTCAGTTCGATGTAGTCAGGTTTGCTCAGAAAGCTTGTTCTAATACTCACATTTTGCGCCTGATGCGTGAATATGGTGTGAAAGTTGATGCCGTTTCATTAGGAGAAATTGAGCGTGCTTTACGGGCAGGGTTTTGTCCAGGACAAGAAATAGCAGACATCGTTTTCACTGCTGATTTAATCGATGTGTCGACGTTGAAAAGAGTAACTGAATTGGATATTCCGGTTAATGCGGGTTCTATCGATATGTTGGAACAGATTGGTCAATGTAAACAAGGGCATCCGGTATGGTTGCGGATTAATCCTGGGTTTGGTCATGGTCATAGCCAGAAGACGAACACGGGAGGGGAAAACAGTAAACATGGTATTTGGTATCAGGATCTTCCACAGGCAATTGAAAAAATACGTCACTATGGATTGAAATTGCTTGGTTTACATATGCATATTGGCTCTGGTGTTGATTATCAACACCTTGCCAGTGTGTGCGATGCAATGGTTGAACAGGTTATTCTCTGCGGTGAAGATATTCAGGCAATTTCAGCTGGTGGTGGTTTATCGACTCCTTATCGGCAGGGAGATGAGCAAATCAATGTCGCTCATTATTTTGGGTTGTGGGATGATGCCCGTAAAAGGATTGAACAGCATTTAGGTCATAAAGTTGAGCTAGAAATCGAACCGGGGCGTTTTTTGGTAGCGGAATCGGGCATTCTGATGACGGAAGTTAGGGCGGTTAAGCAGATGGGGGGCCGTAATTATGTTCTGGTGGATGCGGGGTTTAATGACTTAATGCGTCCAGTAATGTATGGCAGTTATCACCATATCTCAGTCTTGCCTGCTGATGGACGTAAGATTGAGCAATTGCCATTGCGGGAAACATTAGTTGCGGGGCCGTTATGTGAATCCGGTGATATCTTTACACAGGTTGAAGGTGGGGGGATTGCGCCAAGAGCGTTGCCGCCTGTTCAAGTTGGCGACTATTTAGTTTTTCATGACACTGGTGCTTATGGGGCATCAATGTCCTCTAATTACAATAGCCGTCCGCTGATCTCTGAGGTGCTGTTTGTTAATGGTAGCCCCCAATTAATTCGTCGTCGCCAAACGATTGAAGAGTTATTAGCGTTGGAAGAGGTATCTTTTGCATATCATCCCCTTGAGGGGAGACCATCCGGCTTTGGTCAGTGGATTCTGGCGAACAGACAGACAGCCTAAGAATCAATATTTCTTTGCTTAGGGCGCTATTGTTTTTGATGTTCGAGGTGCGGAGACAGGCACAATGATTTGGCATCTGATACGGGAAGCGGCAAGTATGTCGGAATAACGGATTATCTACTGCCTTATAATTATAACCTGAGGTTTGCTTAAGAAGGGAATTCAGTGCCTGAGGCACGATCAAAGTTTTTGTCAAATAAAACAGAATCGTGGAGATCCTCAAACATGTCTAATTTAGAAGAACTTTACTGCGGCGTCGATGATTTTTGCCAAAAATTTATTCCTCTCTGGCATCAACAGTTAATTGAAAATGGCTTGCTCAAACATCGCCGCGACGCTTACCCTTTCTCTCAGTGATGTGATGACGATCCTCATTTTATTCCACATGAGCCATTAGTGATTTTAAATCCTTTTATTTTGAGTATGTGACACTTTATTTCTATAAAGAATTCCCCAAATTAGTCAGTTATACCCGAATGTTCACACTGAAAAAAAGAGCACTCATCCCCCTGTGTGCATTTCTCACGTCGAGGAAAAAGCAGTACAGGCTGGTTTTATGGCTTTAAACTTCACCTGCTTATCAATGATTGTGGGGAGCTTTTAGCGATCAAGTTGACCCCGGTTAATACAGATAATTGCCAACCGGTCAAACAGTTAGTGAAAGGGTTGAGTGGGTATGTATATGGAGAAAAATTATCTTTCACAAGCACTGTGTGAAGAGCTGACAGCGGAAGGAATGACATTGGTGACGAATGTACGCAAGAATATGAAAGCCAACGCTTTATCACTATGGGATAAACTGATGTTAAGAAAGCATTTTGTGATAGA
>NZ_JAJAFY010000059.1:0-24947 GCF_025384885.1 Photorhabdus kleinii | reverse complement strand
CTATGTGACCGGGGTGAGCGAGTGCAGCCAACAAAGAGGCAACTTGAAAGATGACGGGTATATAGGGATAGGGTTTTTGGCTAAGAACCCTATCCTGAGCATCTCGATTTTAAGATGTAATAAGGATCAAGCCTGATGATGATTCCTCGACAATGCCGTTACCAGTTGATTAACCCCGGTTGTTACGCTACTGAACTGGCTGTGTTGTTTACGAGTGATCACCACAAACACCCCAATATTTTGTTCGGGGATCATTGCCATATACGTATTAAACCCGCCGCCGCCGCCGGTTTTCTGATAAATACCCGGTATATCGCGACGGGCGTTCATGTAAACCCAACCAAGGCCAACGCCATCTGCCTGACCGGCAACATCCATCCCTTTAATTGAAGCCAGAGCGGAACGCTTAAAATAAATACCTTGTTCACGGCTTGCGGTCTGTTTACGTAACTGACTGTCTGATGATAAAAATTGCTGCATCCAGTGCTGCATATCTTTTGGCGTTGAATAGATTCCACCACTGCCTGCTGCCGCAACAGTATTAAGACACGGACTCGGCTTATAACTTTCCATCAAACGAGCACACTGAGAACGGTTTGGCGTCAGTGTAGTGTCTTTCATGTAATAAGGGCCGGTGATCTTATCGTGTAACAAACGGGTATATGGCTTACCCGTAGCCTTGGAGAGCGCATCTGCCAATAAATCGTAAGCCAGATTGGAATAAGATGCTGTTGTGCCTGGTGCTGAGTCTAATTGAGCTGTTTTTAACCAAGTCCAGCGGTTGGCTTGTGTAGGCCAGACAAAAACAGGGCGCCCCCATCTACCTCCCGGCTGCTCACGAGGTAAGCCACTGGTATGGCTTGCCAGGTGGAACAACCGGATAGGTTGAAGAGGGCTGTATTGGGGCACTTTCACACCATAATAGCTATAGTCCTGCAACGGATCGGTGGAGCGCAGAATTTTATCCTCTTCGAGCTTGATCATAATTTCACTGGTCATCAACTTAGTTAGCGAGGCAATACGGATGATAGAATCGGGTTTCGGACGGATGCCATTTCCCGGACGGGTTTCACCGAAACTGCGGTAAACCGTCTGATTATTATCAATCACCACCATCGCCATGCCTTGCGCATTGCTGCCGTTGAAAATATCCTGTGCATACTGATCAACCAACTGAGAAGCTAGCTTTTTAGTTCTCGCATTGCCTTCGAACACTTCCCATTTCAATGGTTGTTTCTTCGGTTGCAGAAACTTTGCCGAAAATGTTTTATTTGAAGAAGAGCAGGCTGTAAGAGCCAACACGATGGCAGAAACAGAGAAGAGCTTAAAAAACTGTTTATTCATTTTGAATTGACCAATCAGGCATATTTCCAGTGAATTCACAAACAGGATAAAGATAGCGAAAGTGACTATTTATTCTTTTTAAACAATGCCATCAACGCGCCAATGACAATGCCCAAAAAGATTCCGGCGCCAATCCAGCTAATAATCGTCATAACCATTTACCTCATAGCGAATTATCATGCTGAGATTATATAAGGTGATTATAGGTTGTCTATCGACGTCAGGTAGAAAAGATATTGTTGGGTGTATTTGTTTAGAGCTTTTATGCTCAGTAATTGAACGCGCATTTGTGTTGAATCGATGGGTTTGATCTTTTTTTCGACACTTAAACCAAAGTTATAAGGATAACAGTTGCTAACAGATCGCTGACAGGTATAATGACCCTCGTTTTCCGCATACTACTTCAGTGCCGAAGTGGCGAAATCGGTAGACGCAGTTGATTCAAAATCAACCGCCTTCGGGTGTGCCGGTTCGAGTCCGGCCTTCGGCACCATTTGACCTTCCAGAGACGTCCATAATCTTCCATAATCACCTGAAAAAGCAACAGATTACTTAGTTTTTGAGTCTATAATCGTCCATTCGTATCCGTTGACATCCATGAAATTTGGGGGTCAAATTGGGGGGCATTTCTTTTCGATAATGAGTTGACCCCCAAATTATGCCTTTAACAGACATGGAAGCTCGTGCGGCAAAGCCCCGTGAACTTACCGATGTACAAGGTTTGTATCTTCTCATCAAACCCAATGGCTCAAAACGCTGGTATCTGAAATATCGGTTTGCGGGTAAAGAAAGCCGGATTGCTTTAGGTGCATATCCTCAAGTAACACTGGGGAAAGCTGGAGAGCAACGCGATAGTATCAAGATAATGATCCGTAATGGCATCAATCCCAGTAAAAAAAGAGAAGTAGAAAAACAAGAAGCAATTGTCGAAACCTTAACTTTTGAAAAAGTGGCTAGGGATTGGCACAGTAGCAATAAGTGTTGGTCAACAACGCATTCAGAACGAGTACTGGGTGATCTCCGACGTAATGTTTTCCCTGCGATTGGGAATAAAAGTATTGCAACTTTAGAGGTCAAAGATCTGTTGGCACCTCTCAAAGAGATAGAAAGCAGTGGTCAATTGGAACTCGCTTCCAGACAACAACAAAGGATTACTGCTATTATGCGCTATGCGGTACAAAATGGCTTGATCGCTCGCAATCCTGCTCAAGATCTCAAAGGTGCGTTGGCGACACGCAAATCAACTCATCGTCCTGCTCTTCCTCTTGAAAAATTACCCGATTTTCTTACTCGTCTTGAACACTATAAAGGACGCCACTTAACTATTTTAGCTGTCCGACTGACTCTATATATATTTATTCGTTCCAGTGAACTCCGTTTTGCACGCTGGAGAGAAGTTGATCTGGATAAAGCACTTTGGACAATTCCAGCAGAAAGAGAGCTTATTGATGGTGTTAAACATTCTCATAGAGGTTTGAAGATGCGAACGGTACATCTTGTACCTTTATCCTACCAAGCTCTTGAATTACTAAAACAGATAAAAAAATTATCTGGAGATAATGAGTTAATCTTTCCGGGCGATCATAATCCAAATAAGCCAATGAGTGAGAACACAATAAATGCTGCTTTAAGGACGATGGGTTATGACACTAAAACAGAAGTCTGTGGACATGGTTTTAGAGCAATGGCTTGTAGTGCTTTAGTTGAATCAGGATTATGGTCAAAAGATGCAGTTGAGCGGCAGATGAGCCATCAGGAACGTAACAGTGTACGAGCTGCTTATATTCATAAAGCAGAACATTTGAAAGAACGTAAATTAATGGTTCAGTGGTGGGCCGATTACTTGGATCAATGTAAAAAGAAGGGGCTGTCCTAGATAAGTAATTTGATCTAGGATATCCAAATGAGAAAAAATCGGATTAGCCAATACAAGCAAAAACGTCTTCAGGAGCTCTTTGTGGCAGGGGCTACAGCTCGCACTGCGGCAGAGTTAGTGGGTGTCAACAAAACGACTTTAGCTTACTATTTTCACCGCCTCAGAGTCCTTATCGCTGATTATGCCGATGAACACTCCATGTTTGAAGGTGAAGTCGAGATAGACGAAAGCTATTTCGGGGGTAAACGTAAGGGAAAACGCGGGTGGGGTTCAGCCGGAAAAGTCCCTGTTTTCGGGCTTCTCAAGCGGGGTGGTAGGGTTTACACCCGCCTAATATCTAACGCTAAATCCGATACCCTGATGCCGATAATCACAGCGAAAATTAAGCCTGACAGCCTGGTCTACACAGACAATTTTGCCAGCTATGATGTACTGGAAGTGTCCGATTTTAAACACTATCGAATCAACCATAGCACGGAGTTTGTAGACGCTAAAAATGGTCAAAACCCTATCAATGGGATAGAGAATTTTTGGAACCAGGCCAAACGTCATATGCGTAAATTTAATGGCATACCAAAGGAGCATTTTGAGCTCTTTCTCAAGGAATGTGAGTGGAGATTTAACACACCGGGTGTAAAAGACCAATTACATATTTTAAAACAAAGAGTTAAGGGAAAAATATAATCGTTATCTAGGACAGCCCCTTGTTTTAAATATTGCAGGTAAAGTATTAACTAAACCCTGTCTCTTAATCTCTTGTGCTATGAATGGATATTTCTCCTCAACGAAATTCATGGAAATATCTCCTTCAATGAGGTACATGATAATATCACAGCGATTTTGGACTAAACCATCGTCCTTGTTTAATTTCAAAACATCAATAGTGTATAAAATTTTATCATGAATATCTTGGGAGAGATTCTCACCTGGTTTTATTAAGCAGCTAGGAAGATCCAGAACAAACCAACCGACTTCAATTGTAAAAGGATCGCAAATGTTTTCTGTGTTACCTTTGTATTGATTAAGCCTATCTAGACATAATCTGTAATTATTCCATTCATACGCGAGGTTAGGATATTTTGTCTTTGGCAAAAAATGATCCACAACTCCTGGAGATGTTGGTAAATATACACAACTATAAGCACAGATAGAACGATACGAATTATAAAGTTCTTTTGCTGTCTTACGCCAATAATCTTTACCTGCGAAATCTTTGTAATTCGGATTAGGCACCTTTTTAAGAAATAACGCACCTTTTTGGCGAACATCCAGATCAAAACTTTGAGGTTCTGGCATTAATTTTAAAGGTATCATAATTTAACCCCATTCCTTTCGGCAAATATAATCCAACGAGGCCAAAACTTGTCAGTGGCAGAAAGATATTTACGCAACCTCAAGGTTATATCTTCTATTATTTTTATATCAGGCTTATCGATTGCCTGTATTTTTTTTGCATCCTCAATAGCTGCTTCACCTTCTTGTGATCTTGCTTGTCGTAATTCAAAAATTGGGGACATCAGCCAAGAGGAAACATCACCATATTTGACAAAATCTAATTCGTCTAGTGTTATTTTTCCTTTATCATCAAGTTGTAAGTGAAATAAACTGTCTGTTTCAGTTTCGAACACTTCTTCAGAAGAAGCCATTACCAAGGGTGAGTGAGTCGCAATGATAAACTGAATTTTCAACTTACTTGAAAATACCTTATCAAGTGCAATTAAAGATGGTAAGAATGCTCTTTGCCATTTTGGATGCAAATGAGCTTCTAATTCATCAACAAGCACTACCATGTTATTTTGAGGAGGAATATTCATCATCTCCGAGATAACAAGATGCTCATTCCACGCCCAAACGATCATATATGCTAAAGCAACGATTCTTCTGACACCCGCTGAAGCACTGGTTATAGGGATCTCTCCGTAGGGATGAATTAAGGTTGGAATAACTCTTGGATCGTCAGGAATTCTAACGGGTTCACCCGGTTTTAAAATACCTAAGTCTGGAGGGGATAGCTTTTCTAAAACCTTTTCAAAATGTTTAAAATGCTGACTCTTATTATCATTTCTCCATGTTATCCAATCTCTGATTAATCCTTCGAGGACTCCAATTCCATCTTGTCCATCCCAGACTTCTTTGTTTTTGAAGACAAATTTTTCTTTTTCATTAAAAGTTGATTGGGATGAGTATTTCCTGGCTGGGTCCCATACTGCGAAAGAACCATCTACTTTAGCATAAACAATGAGACCTGGAATGGTGGGTCTGTCCGTTTGTGTCGGCCAACTAAAATTGTCCCAGTCAAAGTTTACACAATTGTCTGACTTGAATTCACCATTGCCTTTAATTGAATAAGTTAAGTTTATTTTTTTACCTCTTAATCTTGGATCAGGATATGCTACACGATCAGTCCAAGTATTGGTCAATGCCCACCAAGCTGATTCTAAGATAAAGGATTTTCCAAGCCCATTATCACCAGTGATAATATTAAGTCGTATCTTTGGTTCGATGACAAGTTTCTTAGCTGGTCCAATATTCTCAATGGACAGAAGAGATAAAGTTCCACCATTTTCTGGTTTAGAATCGGGTGGTAGTGATAACTTACCCTTAATTTTTTCCCATGATAGACATTCGTTATCAAATAAGTTGTCTGAATTATAGTCTTGAATTGAAAATAATGTATCCAGTTCTTCGTTTGAAAGATTGTACTCCTGAATAAATGAGGAAATTATAGTTTCGCAGGATGTATTTTGAGGGAAATCGTCAAATTTATATACCCAAATATATAATGACATCAATGGGATTTTATTTTTCTTTATAGATGGATGATCTTTTAATATAGATAAGTAGTGATCAGCCCATCCCCATAGCTGAGTACGCTTGGGGTGAATAAAGGCAGCAGAAAATGTTTGTGTGTTTATAGCCTGTAACCCAGATGAAGCATAATTATTATTAAGCCACTCATGTGATGTTTGATATGTGAACGGTTGATAAAAATATTCTGAATCAGGATCTATTTTATGAACTTGCTCAAGAAAATCTTTATTCCTCGCATCTAAAGCGAACTGTACACTTGTTCCTACAGGGAGCTTCTGCTTTTTACAGACAAGAAAAGTAATGCCGAAAAAAGGATGGACCTTTTTAAGGTCCATAATTGCATTTAGCACTGCACTTTGACTAAAAAACATAATTAAATGTTCTCCATGTTTGATGCAGAATATTCGCAAAATTCATGATTAAGATCTATACCAATCGATGAATACCCCATTTGTGCTGCTACCCTGCAAGTTGTCCCGCTGCCCAAAAATGGGTCCAATACGATACCATCAGGTTTACAACCAATTTTTAGGCACCTCTCGACTAAAGCATCTGGATATGGTGCCGTATCAAGGCCACCCCCACTTTTAGGCCTTGCAGGTATAGTCCACATATCTTCTTCGACTTTTTGTTCTATAAGTTCTTGTTTGTTAAAGTAATACTTTCTACTTTTAACAAACATGAATACATATTCATAGCTTCTGCTTGGCCTATCTTTAACAGATTCAGGCAGGCACTTTTCTCTGTGCCAAATGATAGAACTGCGAATAACCCATCCACGGGTAGCCATTTCAATTGCTACTCGCCAAGGAATTCCAATCATAGATTTTCTTTGTAAACCTATACCCATTCCACCGCTTTTATCTACGGCTCTAAGACCAAAACGTCGTTTATTGCTTTTTCTATCTTTGCCCTGCGACTGACCTTTTCCTGAATAATATGTATCGCCAATATTCATGAATAAAGTCCCTTCTGAGTTAAGGACTTCTTTCACATTGTCCATAACATCTGCAATAGCATTGACATACTCTTGCACAGAATCTTCTAGCCCAATTTGGCCATCAACACCATAGTCTCGAAGCCAAAAATAGGGGGGGGATGTGATCGCGCAATCAATGCTACCTTTGGGAAGCTCTTTGAGTATCTGGGCCGAATCTCCGTTATATATTTCCCATTTTGCACCGGTTGAAGAAAATCCTTCCCAATGTTTTTTTAGCTCTTCGACATTTTCTGTTAATTCAGTATCAGTATTGTCGAAATCCAACTCTATATTCTTAGTCATTGATATTATCTTTTGAAATTCGGTTCGAATTAGCTATATGAAATTTTGGCAAGAACTGTATTACTCGTTCTGATTTAACTTTTGCTTCATTTAAATCAAAATATAATTGCAATTCTAGCCAATATTCAGGAGGTGTTTGGAAGAAATGAGCTAATCTCAATGCTGTGTCACCTGTAATTGACCTCTTTCCCTTTATAATCGTAGTGATTCTATTTTTGGGAACATCTATCTTCCTTGCTAATTCTGAAGCACTTAAACCACATTCTTCAAGTTTACATAAAAGTGATTTTCCAGGATGCTCTGCTTTCATTTCAGGACCCTATAAAAATTTTCACTAATATATTATAATATCACTGTTACGTCAAGCGTAACTTTTGGCTATGTCAATTTTATTCAATAATCTCTAAGAGGATGATGCTTGCATTATCCAATATATTTTGGGGGACTATATTAAGAATCTTGTATTAACACTTGAAGTGCTTTCACAAACCTACATTTAGGGCTAATTTACGGTTTCGCTTATTCACTAATCACTTAACAGCACAGATATCATCAATTATGCCCTCATTGCTGTAAGTTTTATCCATAAAAATGGAGGACGATGCGATGTCCGAACCAACAAGTAAGGTTTTTATCTTCGGTTAAGAGCGGAGCTAATCCCGCTCTATGTGCTATTTTTCGAAATATAAAACTCTTGAATTAGTTCGGTTGTCATTTAATTTAATAACTAAACTTAGGTATTATCCTTTTCTTTCAACTTCTTAGTTATCTCAATAATTTCTTTCAGATATTGCAAGTGATTTGCAATATTTTTGAGTGCCAATGCTCCGAATGATAGCCCTAAAAGAAAAGCTAATCCAAATACAATTAATGTATTGGCTGTGCCAGAGTTGAAAATTCCTTTAGAGATGGTATCACTCAGTTTGTTAAAACCACCAATAGCTTGGATGGCTGAATATGATAATCCAAGTATTGATAAGATAGCAGTTTTCTCACCAAAGAAGTCGTTAATTCTTGATTTGACTCGTTGTATTTTTATATTCAACCAATCAATAGAGTAATTTAACTCAGTTAAAGAGTAAGGCATTAGTTTTTCTATATTCTGTTCATCGTTATCAATTTCACAAATCAAGTCATTAAAAATTTCCTTTTTAAAATTAAGCATAAATTTAACCCCTGGTATTATGGGAGTAAATAAGTATACAATTCCCGCAATAGAATTAAACAGATATAGAACTAATGCTAGTAATATAAATAGATCTTTTGATAGGTGAAAAAATTTATAAATTAATGCCATAATGAATAGTAAAACAAGAGAGAAAAATGATGTAAGGAAAGAATATACTTGGATCTTTCTCAATAAATTACTTTTTCTATTTATATGATTATAAGGAGCATAAGAATACATTTTACTTATTGTTTTTATGATTTGATTTACTCTATACATAATTTATGATTCCATGTTTTACTATTACTTACTTAACACCAATTGATTATGATAAGGATAGATTTTACACTATCAATCCGAAATGACTAATACAGTCCGTTCGATTATCACCAACTGGGACTGATGGTATCAATGATGGTACCTCAGCTAATTCAGTTTACGTTATTTTCTTAAGAGCAAAAGGATAGATGCGATGTTCGAGTCCGGCCTTCGCCATTGTATGAAGTCACCTTGGGTGGCTTTTTTTATGTCCGAAATCGTCCATTAATGTCCATATCTAACTGTTAAATAAAGACTTTAATCTTATTTGATTTCTTCCGGTTTTGTCTGTTTTATCTGCAGCGGTCTTTTTTCGTCCATTGACATCCAGATAATTTGGGGGTCAAGATGAGGGTCAATTCACTTCGATTATGAGTTGACCGCCAGCTATGGCTTTGAATGACGTTATTGCTGTGCCAATGCATCACCGATATCATGCGCTATGCGATGCAGAACGATCTTGGGATCCGCTTGGAAAACGGAAAATATCCTACGCTAAGCCTATTTTTTGTACAGTCCACTATCCACTATCCACTATCCACTATCCACTGAGCGTAATGAGCGGTATTTACCCCGCCCCAGCTTAAGATTTGTTCGCCAGACGTAATCTCCACTCAGATTGATGTGCTCCCATCCCAGCGGGGACAGATGAGAAATCAGTTGTTCATTAAGCGGGATCCCTTTTCGCTTCAGGAAATCTATAGCTCTTTCTATATATACCGCATTCCACAGTGATATCGCCTCAGTCAGTAACGTCAGCCCACTGGCACGGTAGCTCTGGTTTTCCAGCCCTCGATCCCTGATTTCACCCAGCCGGTGCATAAAGACCGCTCGCGCAAGGGCATTGCGGGCCTCACCTTTATTCAGCCCCGCCTGTACGCGTCGACGTAGGGAAGGATCCCGAAACCAATCCAACATAAATAATGACCTTTCAATGCGACCAATCTCCTTCAGCGCCTTTGCCAAGCCATTCTGCTTTAGATAGCTGGCCAGCTTTTTAATCATCAGTGATGCTGTTACTGTCCCCTGCTTTATAGAACTCGCCAGACGCAGTACCTCATTCCAGTGTGTTTCAATTTCTTTAAGATTCAGGCTGGTTGTAGAGATGATTGACTGAAGCCCCGGATACAATTCAGCTTTTCCATGAATAAACAGCCACTTGTCGTGAAGATCCCGGATCCTTGGTGCAAAAGCGAATCCAAGCAGATGCATTAGTGCGAAAACATGCTCGGTGAAACCAGCGGTATCGGTGTAATGCTCTGTAATTTCCAGATCACTTTCGTGATACAGCAGACCATCAAGTACGTGAGTTGAATCACGTACGCGACTGGTCGGTTTCGGACATCCATTTACACATATGTACGAAAGTGAGTGAAATTTATTTCGGACATGCATTATAATTCGTACATCTATTCCGTACAGAAAATTTCACTATGTCACGTGTTTTTGCCTACTGCCGGGTCTCCACTCTGGAACAGAACACAGAAAACCAACGGAGGGAAATAGAAGCAGCTGGTTTTGCTGTCCGATCTCAGAGACTTATTGAAGAACATATCAGCGGATCTGTTGCTGCCAGTGAGCGTCCCGGTTTTATCAGACTGCTTGACCGTATGGAAAATGGTGATGTGCTGATTGTCACCAAACTAGATCGTCTTGGCCGAAATGCTATAGATGTCAGAAAAACGGTGGAGCAACTATCGGCATCCGAAATTCGGGTTCACTGTCTGGCATTGGGCGGAGTGGATCTGACCAGCCCGGCGGGGAAAATGACCATGCAGGTTATATCGGCGGTAGCTGAGTTTGAGCGCGACTTGCTCCTTGAACGCACACGCTCTGGTATTGCTCAAGCAAGGGCTTCAGGCAAGCGTTTTGGTCGCCCTCCCATCCTGAGCGAGGAACAAAAACGTGCAGTAACAGAACGTATTAATGCCGGGATCAGTACCAGCGCTATTGCGCGTGAATTTAATACTACCAGACAAACCATACTTAGAGTAAAAGCAGGACAAAATAACCTCTAAATGTAGATGCAGCTTTAAGCGCACGCAACCATTTTTAATGGTCCGCTCTGTGTCAAGAGTTGTTACATAGCTTAAATTTGTTCTGTTCCTCAAATTTCTTTGGGAAACGTGAGGGAAAAGAATTTGACTCCAATCCAACAGAAACCAGCACATAACTCAGGGCGAGAGCATGAGTGTGCATTTATCATTCATTTTGGTTAAATATTGAACATACAAGACCCATTAATGACTAACAAAGTTCATTAATCAATCAATTTTAGTGTGCTAATTAATCATTTTGTGGTTAATAAACGTTCGTGATCTTGCCCTGGCACATAACTGATAACTGCTGCGCCCAATACATTTTGGGAGTTAAGTTTGCTTTTTGTAAGCTCTATTACATGTAGAAGCTATAACTGACTTGTGGTTTCTCATTTTCATCCACATATTTCATAATTTCACCTACTTTTCTTGCACATTCGATTGTAATTGGTAAGCGTCCATCTAATTGAGTATTGTTCCAATTCATTTTCGTCAATCCAAGTACTTCTTCACATATTTCCTCTAAAGAGGAGTCATTTTCGTGTGCAATAATTCTAAGTGGGCTAGGGATATACATACCTGGATAAGTTTTATAGAAATCAACAAACCCTCTAGTGTAGAGTAGACCCTCTGATTCCGAGAGTGACAGCAATGTTCCTCTTTTTGGTGGATAATTAGTTTCGCCGAACAATCTTATGTCTGATTCGGTAATTGATACATAATCTCGAGACCGAATCGATTTTGCATCGAGCGCTTCGTTAAACCCTTCTATTTCACAGTGCCTAAATTGACTTGATTTGTGAATTACAACTCTTGCAGGCATTTGCATTAAGGCATTGTCATATTCAGATAGAGCATTACTCAACAATTCGAAAGCCTGCTTTTTTGACATATAAGGGCGGCGGTCTGTTTTATCCAAAGCGACAGGACTGCCTCTAAGAATGACTCCATGACCAAATTCATCAAATACTTGTGCTAGGCTAGTTGAAATAGTCTCTCCATCTCTGCTTTTATAAAAACCGATCCCCACATAACATGATCTAGGTTTATACGTATTTTCGACGAGTCGCCAAGGAACAGTACGATTTCCTTTATAATACAAAGCAGTGCTGAAGTTCCACGCTTTGGTAGCATCATCCTGTTGACCACGAGATACTTTGGAATCATCAATTGTATTTTCAATAACAAGCTGTAACGGCACACCTAAATGCATCGTTTTTGCTTTTATCATCCGCCTGAAATTGTGCTCCATGTAAGCTTCTATTTGGGCATCGTCATCAGTACTTTTTCCTGTGTTTTTTGTTATCGAGTCAAATAAATCATTGGGAATAACACAGATTATCACGTCAACAGCGCGGTTTTCAGTTAAAAATCTTATTTGGTCATAAAACAGATCAACAGCGGCATTAACTCTGTCCTCTCTTGCTTTAATAGAGCTGATTTTATTCAAGCTGGATTTCTGTAAGGGCCTTGTATAAGCCGGTGAAGAAAGTAGCTTCGAATGAAAACCATGAGAGTCGGTAAAACCACCAAAACCTTTAAATAAATTTGCAAGATTGGATTCTTTTGGAAGTATCCCGGCTCGACACTTTTCTAACCAGACATCCAGTTTATCGACACCATCACCTCGTCCAACAATGCCCAACCTTAACTCTGATTTTCTGAATTCATCTTTTTTGTCGTACACCCCGAGTCTTTCAATTCCAGCTCTTGGGCATATATGAGTACCTTTCCCAAACTCAAGGCTAGGCTCAGCCAATACTTTAACCTTCATCAGAGTTATCTTCCATTTCTTCATCGGTTTCAAAGTCAGGGTATTCGCACTCCAGTATTTCGAGTTGTGAAACACGAAGAGGGGAGTTCTTTTTATCAAGTTCGGAGCTTAGAAAGAAGGCAATAAATCGCGTGATATTTCTGACCGTCCCAGAAGTATCTAACTGTTTTTGTTTTGACAGAAATTTATCATGCCCCAATGATTTTTTGTAACGATTATATGTATAGAGCCAGCTGGGAACTATTAGGCAATACCAATCACGACCAATATTAACGAACGATAAGTTAAAGCTAACATGTTTAAAACAAAGAACTTTATCCGGGTTTCTCGAGTTCATTTTTTTCTCGAACACCGTTCTTATTGCTTTCTTTTTCCCAATCCACTCAACTTTTCTGGCCTCGTCCTCTTCATGCACAGGTAAAAAGTAAAAACAGTTTTCTAAATAGTTAAACCCAACATTTAGGTCTGCAAGTTCGACTTTGAAGGAGTTTTTTAGCAATTCCTTCACAATATTTCTATATTCATCAAACTCCGACTCTAGGAGTTCGTTTGTTTGGATCGGCTCGATAGTATTAATATCAATCAGCTGCCTTAATGCATTGTCGAACTCTGGATTCACAAACGAAAATAGCTTTCCCTCATGAAAAGTCCAGGCGTCTGAAATGGCACCATTCAAGACCATTGCTAATCGAACTAAAGTTTTTTTGCTATGACGGCGTTTCTTGAAATCTAATTCCTGTCTTGCTCGTTTTAAGGTTTCTTCAAAGTTAATAATGACTTCTGCGATAAAAACTTCGTCAGGAAATGTTATTTTTGCAAGATTTGTGGTGAGTGTTTTCTGTTCAGGCTCTTTAACGTCTGTATATTGGAGATAGCCATCTATATCACCAAGTATTAATTTTAGCTCATGTAAAACTCTTTTTTGAGCGGGTAACCGTAAAGATGTTGTCTTGGCCAGGATGTCTGACAAATCGATGATTTGATGCTTAACATTAAATTCGAACTTACCCTGTATTATTTTATCAATAGTATCTTGTGAATAGGATTTTTGCTTCTCACTGAGAATGAGAATAAACAGCTCATCGAAATTGCTTTCAAATCCATGCTCAATAAATACGCTTAAGGTCTTCTTAACCTTTTCTAACCCAGATGTTGAAGTGACCTGAAAGGCAACACGGTCATGTTCATCACCCAAATCTATTCCGGGAAAGTTTTTTTGCTTCGCATTAAGGTTTACCAGCCTAGGGAGACTAAATACCTCCTTTAATACAGGTATTAAAGCATCTTCAAGCGAAAGATTTACATCCAGCCTACCTTGCTTTGCCGCAAGATTGACCTGGCAAATGATTCTGCTAACCACATCTCTCAGTTCATTTTCGACATTGATAGTTTCCAAAGCTATAGATTCCCTTTACTTATCATCTTAAAGCCTGGTGCAACCGAGGCACTCGAGCATCCCTGAAGTATATTCACATTCTTCAATTTGAGTTGGTATTCATACCCTTCTAGTTCTCCATCTTCACTGCAGTCCACGTTCCATTGACGAAGCAAGTAACCTGCAAGAGCAGAGTGGATTTCGAGAGCTAACATCCCTTTATCCATCTTGTAGTCAAGCTCAATTGCTCTTGAAAACCTGAGGGATGGATTCGGGATAATGTGAAGTTCGATAATCTTGTTCCAGTCGTGATCTTGCGATTGAGTTTCATGTTCCAACACGCTGGAATCTAGCTGTTTGATAGAAGTAAATCTTGAACAAACAAAGTCTCTAAAGCTCTTCGATTTTCGATCAAAAGCTCTTACGTGCCAGTGATGACCGTTATTTACGATCGCATGAGGCAGTAGAGTGCGCGTACTTGAACCAGAACTAATGGATTCATATTGACATTTTATTGGCTTCTGGGAATGAATTGCCCTCATTATGGCTGAAATTATAGAGGGCTCAGGGTGAACCAGCCTTATCGCGTCAAAACATACTGAGGATGGTTGCTTTCTAGATGAAATCCCATCACCGAACCCTTTTGCCAAAGCAGTTAATATTGCTTCGGGGTCATATTCAAAAATCGGCTTAAACTGACTGCTGCGCGTATACTTTTTTGTCTCATGTGTTAACACTGCATTTGCAGGCGCGAGTTCGCGGTACATAGCTAAGTCTCGCGAACAAGACGCCAAACCAGTTTGAAACTTTTCTATTAATTCCGCTCGCGAGACCTGTCCAAAGTATTCCAAACAGAAATCAATGTATGCCAAACGTTCACGTTGAGCATAATTCAATTCTTCAATCACGGTTTACACTTCTTGTATCAATCTTTTCTACACCCTAACAGAAGAACAAAAAAGATGCTATCAAAATGATAGTATCTTTTTTTATGGTTAAATTTGGCGAATTGTTGGCTTGATTGACAGCAACTCAGGAAGACTAATTGGAAAATCTTCATCTTCTTAGCCTTGAACTCTAAAGAGAAGCTTTTGCTCTGTACGCATAACTCCCCGGTAGAATTATATCATTGATTTAATATACATATTTAGTTGGGATTTAGCGGGGCGATTTCGGGG
The DNA here is from genome assembly GCF_025384885.1 of Photorhabdus kleinii. NCBI lineage: Bacteria > Pseudomonadati > Pseudomonadota > Gammaproteobacteria > Enterobacterales > Morganellaceae > Photorhabdus > Photorhabdus kleinii. The sequence goes on along the minus strand of NZ_JAJAFY010000059.1, from coordinate 9,782 downwards.
ACTTACTCTGTGCAAGAATACCGTAACATATCAATACAGCCAATCGCTAACCTGTCAGTTGACTGAGGCGTCTACGGCCACTTCTTCACCAATGTGGTCTGTATAAAAAACAACCTTAGCATAGGATATTTTCCGTTTTCCATGCGAACCCCATATATTGCACTTCTCACTCCAGAGGAAGCTGTGAGTATTTTAAGTGATATCAACCATTTTTCACCAACAAGACCAAAAATAAAATTAAATAATTACCATGAAAAGGTTTTTTATGTTACCGATCCCATTTCACCTTTTGCCGGAAATATACATGATTTTTTTGGGTTTTCCGCGATTGTCAGAGAGTTTGAAAGTATAGGGATCACAGCAACGGAATATTTTGATAAAAATGGCAAGTGTTATATAAAAATATCAGGTCATGCGGGTCTTAGACGTATTATTACGGGAACGCGATACGGTGCTAAGAATCCTAAAATGCTATCGATGGGTATAGGACAGCAAGGTCTTAATTCAAGTATTGTTAAAGGGGTTAAATTCTGCATTATCTTTTCTGTTATGTATCGAACGATTGAGGCTGTTTTTAAAGATGAATATACCTTAGCGAATTTCATTGGCAATATAACTGTTGATATGGCTAAAACGGCAATAATTGCGGCAACTTCTTGGGCTGCGGGTTCATTTTTGACTGCTACAGCTATTTTAGGTGGTAGTATTATTGCCGCTGCTGGAGTTGTTCTTCTTGTTGGATTGGGGGTTGCTATTGGTCTGGAAATTCTCGATACAAGATATGGAATAAGTAAAAAGTTAATAGAGTTAATAAAAGAAAATATGGAAAGAAAACTAAGGTTACCAGAAGGAAATTTACAGCATGTGTTTAACAGCTTAGGTAAAATAAAGTGAATAATAAGTATGTAAAAATCACGTACGGGATAATACTATTGCTAATAGTTACTTCTATAATGTACTTAGTGAGTGACTGTGTTTTTTCATTGATTTTAATGAAAGAAAAAATAATATTCTCTGGCACTATTGTTATGTATTTTATTTCATTTCCTTTAATATTTTATGCTATATCAGGTTCCATTTTTTTCTTTGTTTTTGATCGATTGCCGAAATTTAATAAGCTGATTATCAGATATTTAACTATGCTGATGATTGCATCATTTATCGTTAGCTTTCCTATCTCTTTCTATGTTGGTTATAAGTTAAAAAGTGATGGCTATTTAGTGTGTGAAAAGATCTCATGGATGTCGCCTACAACTTATGTCAAAGACATTAAATTGTGTGAGTAAAAATTTTTGTAAATAACCTCAGCTTTGCTTAAGAACAGCAATTATTAGAATCACATAAATTCAAGCTCGGCTTTTTTGGGTTGGGCGGTATAAGCAATGAATCCCGACACAACCTCTAATAAAAAGCAGAACATATTAAGCCGTACTGGAGAAGAGAACCAACACGTTACATTAGATTCCCGCTTAACACACCACACACATTGGTTTACCTGAAACTGGTTCGGGGTGAATTTCTGCTTCAATGCTGAATACCCGCTGTAATAATTTCGGTGTCATAACCTCTTCGGGTGAGCCTTGGGCGACAACCTGCCCCTGAGAAAGTAGTACCAGGTGGTCACAGTACCGGCTAGCCTGATTGAGGTCATGAAGTACGGTCACGACCGTTTTTCCTTCGTTGTTCAGCTCACGTAGCAGCTTCATCAATTCCACCTGATGGTTGATGTCAAGATACGTAGTAGGTTCGTCGAGTAGCACCAACGGCGTATCTTGGGCCAAAACCATCGCCAGAAAAGCACGCTGGCGCTGCCCGCCTGAAAGGTCGGCAACGCGTTTATCGGCAAGATGGCTAATCTGCGTTTTTTCCATTGCTTGTTGTACAAGACGACGATCATGAGATGTTAAACGCCCCCAGAATGTCAGCCAGGGGCTGCGTCCGTATGCAACCAGTTCATGGACGGCGATCCCTTCTGGTGTGAGAGGGTGTTGCGGTAAAAGCGCCAGATGTCTGGCGAGCTTGCGTGAGGAAAAGTGCGCTAAAGGTTCACTATCTATTGTTATCTTTCCAGATAATGGTGTTAATAGCCGCGAAAAGCATTTCAGTAATGTTGATTTCCCACAGCCGTTAGGGCCGAGCAACGCCGTGATTTTCCCGGTCGGGAGGGTGAGCGACAGGTCATTCAGAATGCGTTTCTCCTCGTAGCCCGCAGATAACTTTTCCGTAGCCAGTTCCATTTAACGTGTCCTCACTAAAAGCCAGAAGAAATAAGGGGCGCCAATGATGGCGGTCAGTACGCCAGCAGGCAATTCCATTGGTGGAGCTATGGTCCTTGCTAGCAAGTCGGCTAGCAGCAGAACCTGCGCCCCCATCAGCATGGATGCGGGTATAAGCCAGCGATGCCGTCCTCCCACAAGTCTGCGAACGAGATGGGGTACCACGAGGCTGATAAAGCCAATCGGCCCGCAAACGGCGACGCCTGTTGCGGCGAGCGCTACTGCCAGCATTAATCCCCAGGATTGTACGTGTAGGAGCGAGACGCCCAGTGTGCTGGCGCTGTCATCACCGAGTGCCAGCAAATCTAAATCGCGACAAAAGCGTAGGCTGAGCGGTATCAGTATCATCAATACCGGCAGGGCTATAGCCACAAACTGCCAGTCGCGTCCCCACAGACTGCCCGTCAGCCACAAAAGCGCATTGTTGATATCTTGTGGGCGTGAGAGCATGAGGTAATCGGTGATGCTTGTCCAGGTAGCTGAAAGTGCCACGCCAACCAGTGCAAGGCGCAGTGGCGAAGAGGGACCGGCAATCGCCCGCAGTAGGATTAGCGCGGCCATTCCACCGCAAAAAGCGAGTAACGGAAGCCACTGTACCGACAGAGAAGGGAAAAGGAGCAGCGTGCTTACCGACGCCAGGCTTGCTGCATGATTTACCCCCAGTACATCGGGGGAGGCCAGTGGATTACGAACAATCCCTTGGACCAAAACGCCGGAAAGCGCCAGTGCAGCGCCTACAGTGATGGCTAGTAAAATACGCGGTAGGCGGTACTGCGTTAGCATAAAGTGGTGTTTGTCACTGGGTTGCCAGCCGCTTATTAACGCGTCCCAGGGAAGTGGTTGCGCCCCCATGCGTAGCGCTAGCACCAGCGTAATTGCCAGCAACATGACCAACAGTGAGATAACCTGACGATTCATGTTCGCCTCCTTGCCAGCCAGACAAAGCAGGGTGCGCCAATCAGCGCCAGTATCGCGCCTGCCGGGAGTTCCCCAGGCCAGGCCAGTGCACGGGCCAGTAAATCGGCAAGTAGCATAAATACTGCTCCCAGCAACATGCACATTGGCAGTGTGCGGCGTAGATCATAGCCAACCCAGAAACGCGCCAGATGGGGCATTAGCAGGCCAATAAACACGATCGGCCCCGCCACACTGACGCAAGCCCCCACCAGAATCAGCACCGCTAGACTGATGAAGATACGTAGGCGCGTTAGATTCACGCCAAGTGTATGGGCACTGACATCGCCAGCGTTGAGCAGATTAAGTGATTTCGCCAGCAACAAAACTACAGGTACAGTGACCACCACGAAAGGGAATAGTTGCCAGAATTCAGGCCAGCGGACATGGGAGATCCCTCCCGCCAGCCAATAGAAAATGCCGTAAGCATGATCTTCGGCAAGCAGTAGCGTAATACGTGTTAGTGCCATACATAAGGCCGATAAGGCAATGCCCGCCAGAATTAGCTGGTTGCGATCGTATTTTTGCTGCCAGCTACCACTTGCGGCCATCACTATCATCCAGCTAATTCCACCGCCACAAGCTGCCACCAAAGAAATGGAATATCCGGCCAGCGCTGCCGGACTGAAAGCGCTGACCAGCGCCATTGCCAGTGCTGCGCCACTGTTAATGCCCAATAAGGAGGGGGAGGCCAGCGGATTATGGGTGAGCGTCTGGAGTAGTGCGCCGGCCAATGCCAGAGCTGCGCCGAGCAGAATAGCAACCAGACTGCGTGGTAGCCGCAGATTGATAACCAGCGCCTCAGGCAATGTCGGTGTATGACCTGGCACCAGCGCCTTAAGTGCGCTAATGGCGGGAATGGGAATAGCGGAGTAGCAAAACAGGCTTAGCCAGAACGCACTCAACAGGGCAACCAGCGGCAATCCCCAGCGCCAGACCGCATGGTGATGGCGTCTCATGGTGTTTCATTAACTGGTTGATGATGGAAGATTTTTACCGCATCACTGCCGATGCGTTCAGCGGCAAATATCCCGCGCATACGAGCCCAAGTATTGCTATCTACCGCTGCTATCTGATGCTTGTGCTGTGCTGTCATCATCTGCCACAGCGTATCTTGCTGCCAGCGCTTCACGATGCTTTCCTGGCGATAGTGGGCGACGATAAGCCAGTCAGGATTGAGTGCCAGTAACTGCTCTAAGTTGAGAGAAGCCATTGCTGCATGATTAACTGGCGCCGGAACTTTCAGCCCTAATGCCGTTAAGACGCTGCCGGTATAGGTATCGCTGGAGTGCAGGTTAAATTGCTGTTCGCGCGAGGTGCCAAAAACCACACTGACGCTTTGTGGCAACTGACTGGCATAGCCTTTCATGCGTTCACGGTGTTCTGCCAGCCGTTGTTGCATCTCACTCTCTTTCCCCATCACTTTGCCGATGATCGCGGCAGATTGCAGGTTTTCTTCGTAGGTTTCGTTGCGGGACTTTAGCAGTAGGACGGGAGCGATGCCCTTGAGTGCCCGATAGATCCCCGCGTGGCGTTGACTGTCTGCAATGATGAGATCAGGTTTTAGCGCGCTGATGGCTTCAAGGCTTGGCTGAGCGCGAGTGCCCGTTGATTGCCAGGGTTTAATACGCTGGCGAACATCCGTGAGGATGCGCTGCGGATCATTATCATCGGCAATACCTACCGGGCTGATATTGATGGCGGCCAACGCATCAACAAACGATAATTCCAGCACAACTACGCGCTGGGGAACGGTATTGAGGGTAAAACTGCCCTGCTCATCCTGTACCGTGACCGCAATGGCATGGGGCAGGCTGGCGAAGAAGAGCAAAACGATAAACATGACGTGAATCGGTGCAAGCATAACTTAGCTCCAGAAATAGCAAAGCCGGGCAATGGCCCGGCGAACGGATTAATGTAACGTCAGAATTTTACAGAACCTTGCATATAGAACGTACGTGGCTGCCCGGCGTAGAGGCCTTTGTTATTGTCATCATAGGAGCGGGTGTAATACTCGTGGTCGAAAATGTTTTTCACCCCAAAGGCTAGACTCAGATTGGCCATTTGTGGACCGAAGTCATACGCCACGCGCGTATCCCACAGCATAAAGCCCGGAATGCGGCCGGTGCTTCCATTGGCGCTTTCCTGCACGGTATTAGCGTTATCAGCAAACTGACTGGATTGGGATGTGCTGTTGAGGTTGAAGGTCCAGTTACCCGGTTTGTAATCTATGCCAAATGCACCTTTATGTTTCGGTGAGAACGGCACTTGATTCCCGTAGGTGTTGCCTTCTTCACGAATTTCTGCGTTGACATACGTGTAACTGGCGTAAACCGAAACGTTCTTCAGCTTGGGCGTAAGTTCCGAAAGATCGTAACGTGCCTGAGTTTCCAGCCCTGTGTGTCGGGTTTTCCCACGTGCCGTAACAGTATCATTAGTCTGGTTGGAGTCGTACTGATTGTTGAAGTTAATCAGGAACAGCCCCATTTCCGCTGCCAATGCGCCGTCATCGTAGCGAGTTCCGACTTCCCAAGTTCGCGCCTTTTCAGGTTCTACATTGCCGCTTTTCACAGCCTTACCAATTTGGCTGTATTGTACGGTACCGAATGAGCCTTCCGTATTGGCGTAAAGATTCCAGCTATCAGTAATATGATAAAGAACATTGAGTGCGGGCAGCGGCGCATCGTAACTTACTTCTTGGCGGGTGCCTTTCACATTGTTGTTTTGGAAGGATTTGATATGTTCGAATCGTATTCCAGGCGTGATGGTCCAGTTGCCGATATCAATGCGGTCGTCAATATACCAAGCATGAGCCTCGGTGCCGGAACGAGTATTACGGTCATAAGGGCTTGATGTGCTGGGTAATTCGCCGCTGCGGGTGGCGGTGTAGTAACGCATTTCGTGACTGGCTTCATTCACATAACGGTAGCCAATCCCTACTTCATGGGCTGAAGGACCTAAATTGAAGAGCTGGCTATAGCGTGGTTCGATGCTACGCACCCAATATTCTCGCGGGGAAAGGGTAATGCGCTTGCCCTGCTCAAGATAACCGCTGCGCAAGGTATGAGTGTATAAGCCCTGAATATTGAATTTGTGGTGCTGGTCGGGTTGATACTGATAGCTGAGACTTGCGAGCTGACGGCGGCCCCAGAAGCGGTCATATGGGCGAGTGGATTGCCAGCGATTGGCATCGTAATCGGCGCGTGAAAGGCCACCGGGCATATCCGCACTGCCATCGTAATATTGCAGTAGGCTGTTGAAGGTGTGCGCTTCATTGGGTGCATAGCGGCTTTTGAGCATCACGTCATCAATGTGTGTGGCGCTGTGCTCGCGCCAGTCGCTGCCGCGTGTGCCGGAGTAGAGAAGCGCTGTGCCGAAACCGTTATCTGCCGTACCGCCAATCATCAGATTATGGGTCTCTTTTGGATTATTTTGTGAGGATGTGGGGCTAAGTTGTCCTTCCACACTGGTCTCAATACCAAAATCCTGCGGGATAGCGCGGGTCACGAAATTCACCACACCACCTACGCTTTGTGGCCCGTAGCGCACAGCGCCGCCGCCGCGTACCACGTCTATTGCGTCCATATTGCCGAGAGATACTGGCGCTAATGATAGCTGTGGCTGTCCATAAGGCGCGAAGGGTACCGGAACGCCGTCCATCAGAACCGTAGAGCGGCTGGCGAGACGTGGGTTCAGGCCACGAATGCCAAAGTTCATTGCCAGGTCGTGGCTGCCGGTACCATTGTTTTCTGGCGCGTTGACGCCGGGAATGCGGTTCAGCACTTCACGCATTGTGGTTGCGCCTGTTTTAACAAAATTTTCCCTGCGGATGACATCACGCGCGCCTGCATGTTCAAACACGTCAGCTTCACGCGCACTACCTAGCCAGTCGCCTACCACGGTCAGCACGTCTTTCTGCGCAACAGGAGCGGGTTCGAGTGTGAACGTGTTATTGCCTAATGTTTTCACCTGCAAATCAGTGCCGACCAGCAAGGTGCTCAGTCCATCGGTGATGGAGTAATTACCGTGTAGACCGCTACTCTGTTTGCCGCGGGTTAAGCTGGCATCTATTGAAAGGGTAATACCGGCGTGGATGGAGTACTGATTAAGCACTTTATCCAGTTCGCCTGCATTAATGTCATAGTGTACGCTAGCTGGCTCTACAGCAGCATACGTTATCCCTGAGGTTAGGCAGGCCACCGGTAACAGGCTCAAACGAATCGCCATTACCAGCGGTGTTGCTTTGTGAAGCGCGCGCAGTGGCTGTGCACGTAAAGGCATCATAACGTCTCCATAATCATTTTATTGCTGTATTCACTTATGAAGTCGAACGAGGAAACAAAAAAGGACAATCGAAAATGATTATTTTTTACGTTAACGATTGTTCTGCGGGCAGAACATTCACCCAAAAACGGGTAATGTATTGAATCTTAACGGGAAGCGTTTTCTCTATGACGGTTAATATGGTATCGGTATTTTTCATCGGGAAAGTACCACTTAACCGTAGCGAGGCGACGGCCGGGTCGCAGCGTAATATACCGCTTCGATAGCGGGCGAGGGTTGCTATCACTTCACTCAATGGTTTATCGCTGAAGCTTAGTATACCCTGCGTCCACGCGTTGTCTTCGGCGGCTGCCGCGGTCAGTTCACCAAAATCGGTGGCGCTGAATCTTAGGCTTTCGCCCTGATGCACAATACATTTGCGGTCGGCACCGGTCAGTATCACCTCTACGGCATGTTGCTGCACGCTAAGTAGTGTGGCGTTGGCTTCCTGACGAACCGTAAATTGGGTACCTAGCGCAGTCAGTTGTGCATGACGGGTTTGTACACGCAACAGCTTTGCTCCGGTATCATGTCCGGTAGTGATGGCAATTTCGCCATACCAGAGATGTACCAGACGTTGTTGAGGAGTAAAATGGACATCTACGGCACTGTCGGCATTGAGTGTAAGCAGTGTGCCATCGCTCAGCCGATGATGCTGAATATCCCCTTTAGAAGTATGGTAATCGGCTCGCAGACCTTCTCCCACTTCCGAGTACCACAGTTGCCAGCTACCGCCAACCCCCAGTAACAATAGTATGCCTTTCATCACCCTGCGTCGTGACAGATAAGTTTCCTGAAGTACGTGGCTTGCCGCATTACCTGGCACTACAAGCATCTGGTTACGAAGATTTTCCACTTGCTGCCATGCCCACTGATGATCCTGATGCTGCTCGTACCAGCGCTGCCATTTTTCAGTTTGCAGCGGGCTGACCTGATCGCTATTCAGTATCGCATACCAATGCGATGCTGATTTTAATGCCTGACGGCGAGAATGGGTTAACATAGTGTCCATATCAGAGCCCATTTTCCAGACGAAACAGCAGGCAGTGCTCGGTGGCTTTAGCCATATATTTTTTCACGGAACTGACGGACACATTGAGGCGTGAAGCGATATCGCTGTAGGTCAGATTTTCAAGCTGAGACAATAAAAACGCTTGGCGCATTTTGTTGCTCAGACCATCGATCATCTGGTCGATTTGCTGGAGTGTTTCAAGTTGACACTGACGGATTTCCGGCGAGAGCATAAGCGCCTCGGGCCGTTGCGCCAGTAGCTCCAGATATGCTTTCTCCAGTGCGTTGCGGCGAAACAGATCGATCATCACCCTTTTGGCGATCGTGCAGAGGAAGGATTTTTGGTCGCGAATAGCTTGTAGCGAGTCGCCGGCCATCACACGCAGGAAGGTATCTTGTGCTACGTCGTCGGCATCAAAGGACGATTGCAGTTTGCGCGTGAGCCAGTTTTTCAGCCAGCCATGATGTGCGCCGTAAAGCGATTCAAGTGTTAGCTCAGCGGAAACAACAATGCGGTCAGACATACCCTATAACATCAAAAGTAAATAATCACGGTATCATCTTAATGTGAGAATAGTTATCATTACAATCATTCCGAAGGTTTTTTATTTCATGTTGATGTGATTTAAGTCGGTGTAGTCGGGAGAGCTGTCTCTGTTTCGTTAATAATGTTGGAGAAAGCGGTTAATGAAGACTGAGCTACGGCCGGAAAAAACTTGAAGTCAGTCATAAAAAAGCGGTAGAGAAAGGCGAAAATCGGTACGAGAAAGCGGATTGATGCACCGAGCCAATTAACCTAAAGAGCGCTTTTTACTTACTCCGTAGATCCCGATTTACTCAGGTTAGACCATGTGGTTTATCGTTTTTCGTGCTATCTGAAAGCAAAGGGTTACAGAAACTTTCACTTATTCAAGTAAAAGTAAATATACCTTATCCTGAACGTGATAAAACAGGTATTAAGAAAAGCCGTTTTTATCTATCAGTGTGGTTTTAGAATCTGGGAAAAGAGTCAAGCGTACTATGAGTAAATAGGTAAAAACTTAAATCATCAAAGGTAAAAAGAAGTGATTAAGAATTTTTTAAAGTGGGTGAAAAATTTGATGCTATATTGGCATTGCAGGAGAAAATATTAGAGAAAACGGGTTTTAAATTGATTAACCAAAGTGGTAAAATAACAGTGTTAACCCAATGACAAGAATATGAAGTTATATCAAAACA
>NZ_JAJAFY010000058.1:0-25034 GCF_025384885.1 Photorhabdus kleinii | reverse complement strand
GTTTTTCCTATTTTATATAAATTATATTCAAAATAATTTACTAAAAACCCTATTTCACAAGGAATTGAAAAGTGAAAGTGTTAAGACAGTTAAAAATATATGAAATATTGGGGGGGTAATAACATTTTATTCAAGTTTTTATTGTGTTCTATATAATTAATTGTCTTTATTTGGTTTGTTTATTAATATCTAACTTAATTATTTAATTTATAAATAGAATTAACTTTATAGTTTTTTATTCATTTTGTATGAGATAATAGTAATTAATAATCGTGCACTTGAAATCTGAAAAAATTGTAGAGTAACAGATGGAATATGAGCTATAGGGGAAAACTGTTCTTCTGCCAGTGGAAGATTGGCGGTTTATTATTCATTCGCATTGGCCGATTGTTTTAGATTGAGTCAATATGCTGAACCTTTAGCAAGAAGTTAACTGGTTTATGTAATTAATGAAAATCAATAAATAACGGAAACTGACTTGTTTATTAATGGTTTTAGTCTTATTGTGTAGTCAGATTGGATAATTTGTACGTTTAGATTGAAGATAAGGTATGAAAATGGACAACGTAAATAAGCCGTCATTCCACAATGTGTTGGAGTTTGTACATATGTTTCGTCGTAAGAATAAGTTACAGCGCGAAATTGCAGACAATGAAAAGAAAATACGCGATAACCAGAAGCGTGTTTTATTGCTTGATAACTTGAGCGAATACATCAAGCCCGGTATGTCAATTGAGGATATTCAGAGCATCATTATGAATATGAGAAGTGATTATGAAGACCGTATAGATGATCATATAATTAAAAATGCGGATCTTTCTAAAGAGCGTCGGGAATTGTCTAAAAAGCTTAAAACAATGGGTGAACTCAAATAGCATCATTAAATAACCACGCATGAATGCGTGGTTATTCTTACCGACTACGCAATAGCCCAATCAGGTTTAAGCTCTGGATCAACTAAGGTATAAATCTGCTGATATGAAGATTCTTCTTCTGCCATAGTTGCCAGTTGATGTGCAACATCTTGGCGACTAACTGAACCATGAATTTCATGCTGATATCTTTGACAATGGCCTGTTCCTGGTTTATCTGTTAATCCTCCTGGGCGAATAATTGTGTAATTCAAGGAACTTGTCTGAAGGTAGCTTTCTGCCATTGATTTACGCCTGACAGATTGGCCAAACAATGATTTAGCTCTGGGTGACAGGGTTTTCCAGCCTTCGCCACAACCTATTGAGGTAACGAGTAACATACGTGTTATTTCAGTTTTCTCAATAGTATCAATGATAGTCATATTGCCAAAGAGATCTGAATCAATTCCACCAATAGTAGAAAAGACGATTGCTTCTGAACTTACATGTTGTACCGTTTTTTCAACATCTTCAGCATTACAGGCATCACCTTGTATCACTTTGACACCTAAAGCACTCAGTTCAGTAGCCTGCTGAAAATTGCGGATAAGCGCAATGACGGGACGTTTTTGTTGCAGTGCGACAGTCACAAGATGACGTCCAATGCCACTACCTGCACCAAAAATAAGCCACGGTTTCATAGGTTATTCTCCTGGTTAAATAAGAAATCGAATGATAATTAATTGAAGAGAGTCACGGTAATGACTGTTTAAACTAACCCTTATGTGGATAGAATAAAATTAACGGTAAGTGTTTTTGTGGGGTTAGTAGCAAAAAAATGGCTCCTAAAAAGAGCCATTCTGCTGATATTAAACAATGTTGTTTATTCAAAGAATTGCGGTTTAGCCATTGGTGAAGTAGCCGCATTAGTGGCTGAATGGCCCCCAGCTCCCCCTTTCCCTTCAAAATGAGAAAAAGGCCGTTGCCATTCTCTGATAACAATAGGTTTTTCAATCATCTCAGGGGCTGGTGCTTTGGTCATCGGCGCGTAAGAATGATGAAATTTGGCTATAATAGCAACAGGTTGTTTAACCATTTCATCTTTATTCTCTTCAATAATCATCACTGCTGCAATTTCTTTAGAAACAACGATGTCATCTTCTACTTCAGATTGCTGCTCAAATTCAGGGATAATCGGTGTTATTGCAACCAGTTCAATAACTGACCGTTCTTCCTGCACTGATTCAGTTTGCTGTAGAACAATGTCATTTTGTTCTGTAATGCCTGTTTCAGATTTGATTCCGTTTTGGTGAGTTTCTAGCGTCTTTGCTACTTTCGGAGATTCAATGATGGTTTGTTCAGATTCTGCAACAACGATGATTGCAGGTACTGTTTCTGTTGCTATTGCCGACAATACCTCATTTTGCTGTTCTTGCTGTTCGATCATAGAAATTTCCTCAGGCATTTCTATGGAAATCGGAACCACCGGATAGCGAACCCAAACTTTACCGGAAGCCATTTCTGGTGATGCAACAGCCATAGATAATGGTACCGGTGATTGAAGTAGATTTCTTTCATCGCGGTAACGGCGGCGGCGCTGACCACTAACGCGCAAATGACGAGGTGAGCGACGAGAGCGGCGTGGCATAACATTATCTTGTTGCTCTTTATTTTCAGTCAATTGTTGCGGCTGAGCTGTTTCTACCGGTATTTCAACAGGTACTGGTAATTGCTCTTCTGTAACAACAGGTACGGGCAGCGAGGCGGCAGTTGTAACTTCTTTCACTTCATCTATGATGCGAATTTTTTGCTCAAGCTGACGACGTTGGCGACGTGGTATAACCGGTAGACGTTCTTCAACCTCATTTTCAACGACTTCTGGCTTCTGGGTTTCAAGTTGCTGCTGGCGTTTTTCTTCCTGACGACGGCGTTGACGTTCTGCACGTTGCTCGCGACGTTGCTGCTGTTGGGTTTCACGAGCAGCAGTATCTATCGTTACATTGTTATCTTGAGTGCCATTTTTCTGTTGAGTATTACGATTTTTCCGTTGTTCGTCACGATCACGGTTATTACGTTGTTCATCACGCAGATTATTATCATCACGATCTTTACGTGAATTTTGGCGGCGTTGATTGCGTCGTTCAGAAGAGCGACGGTTATCATGACCAGATAATTTATTCTCTTTTTTCTGTGCCAGTTTTTCTTCTTCTGCTTCTGTACTGAACATTTTTTTCAAAGCAGCCAAGAAGCGGCTTAAGAGACCGGGTTGTTCCGTTATAGTCTGAGCCGTGTGGTTTGGCTTTTTCTCTTTTGTTTTATGTGATGGTTGCTGTGCTGGCGTATCGGCTGGCAAAGCAAAAGCAGAAATAGCGGGCTGCTCAGGACGCTTACGTTCAGGTTGGACATCTTCTTGAGGATTTATCGTTCCTGCTTCATAAAATTGAGGAAGCAGATAGCTCAGTGCAGAAATTTCCTCACCCTTACGCACGCGTAGAACAGAGAAGTGAGGAGTCTGCATTTGATCGTTAGGCACGATCACTACGCCAACATCTCCCTGACGGCGTTCAATTGCACTGACTGCCTGGCGCTTTTCGTTTAGTAGATATGAGGCGATTTGTACTGGAACAATAGCATGGACTTGATGCGTGTTCTCTTTCAGTGCCTCTTCTTCAATCAGACGCAAAATGGATAGCGATAGGGATTCATTATCACGAATAGTCCCTGTGCCGCTACAGCGTGGGCAAACGTGGTGGCTGGATTCACCTAGTGATGGGCTCAGGCGCTGACGGGACATTTCCAGTAGACCAAAACGGGAAATACGGCCAATTTGAATACGAGCACGATCCTGGCGAACAGCATCACGTAGGCGGTTTTCCACTTCACGTTGATGACGTACTGGTGTCATATCGATAAAATCGATAACAATCAAACCACCAAGGTCACGCAGGCGTAATTGACGGGCAATTTCATCCGCTGCTTCAAGGTTGGTATTAAAAGCCGTCTCTTCGATATCTCCTCCACGTGTTGCACGGGAAGAGTTAATATCGATCGCAGTTAATGCTTCTGTGGTATCGATAACCACAGCACCGCCTGATGGCAGACGAACTTCACGCTGAAATGCAGATTCAATCTGTGATTCAATTTGATAATGGCTGAACAGGGGAACCTCACCACTATACAGCTTAATTTTACTGGTGAAATCCGGGCGGCCAAGTGCAGTAATATGTTGCCGTGCCAGATCGAGAACCTTGGGATTGTCGATTAGGATTTCACCGATGTCTGGGCGCAAATAGTCGCGGAAAGCACGGACGATAACATTACTTTCTTGATGGATTAAGAAGGGAGCAGAGCGGTTTTCGGCGGCTTTTTTGATCGCTTCCCAGTGTTTAAGGCGGAATGATAAATCCCACTGTAGTGCTTCTGCGGACTTACCGACACCCGCAGTGCGGACGATCAGTCCCATTCCTTCTGGCACTTCTAACGATGCCAAAGCTTCTTTCAGTTCTGTGCGGTCATCTCCTTCGATACGGCGGGAAATACCGCCCGCACGAGGGTTATTAGGCATTAGTACCAGATAACTGCCCGCCAGACTGATAAAAGTGGTTAAGGCGGCCCCTTTATTACCACGTTCTTCTTTATCGACTTGAACGATAACTTCCTGGCCCTCCCTTAAAACATCTTTGATATTAGGGCGACCGTGAGGATGGTAGTTATTGGGAAAATATTCGCGGGCTATTTCTTTAATAGGAAGGAAACCATGCCGTTCAGCGCCGTAGTCAACAAAAGCAGCTTCCAGACTAGGTTCAATTCGGGTGATTTTACCTTTGTAGATATTTGCTTTTTTTTGCTCGTGTCCTGGGCTTTCGATATCCAAATCATAAAGGCGTTGCCCGTCAACCAGAGCAACACGCAACTCTTCTTGCTGAGTTGCGTTGATTAGCATTCTTTTCATTGTAACTTACTCATTATTTTTTACATTAGTTATAGAGCTACGGGTAAATATAGATGAGCGACTGGTAACCGATGGTCTCGTGTCTTTTACAAATCCGCCAACCTCCCGGTTGTCGTTTGTATAGAGACGCATATTTTCGGCAGGTCTGAATTTTCACTTAGAAAACAGTACCCTTTTCTAGGAATAATCTGCAAATATAAATGAAGCTGATTTGATCCAATTCCAGTAATCTGCTACCCGTAGCCCGCTAATTATTTGATTTCCCAGTACGTCTTACGCCATTGCTGCGTTTTTGTGCAATCAAATGAAGAACAAACGTTTAACTTCGCCATTCAGGTTTAAAAAACTGATGATGGCTACGTATTATTCCATTGCTGTTGGGGTGATAGCAAGGTGACTTTATGTCTTTAAGCGGTTTTTCTGATGAAATAGGAAGAAATAGTTAATATTTAATCTTTATCTTAAAGTAGGGAAGGTAACAACCGGAAAGTATGCGTGATTTTTACACATATTTAAAAATGAGTAGCACTCTGCTTGAGTGATAATTAAAATTGCTATCATGAAAACGAATAATCAAGTTGTACAATTTGTCACTATTGATGACGATGAAGCTGGACAGCGAGTTGATAATTTTTTATTAGCGCGTTTGAAGGGTGTTCCTAAGAGCATGATTTACCGGATTGTGCGTAAGGGGGAAGTGCGGGTAAATAAAGGCAGGATAAAACCTGAGTATAAATTGTCTGCGGGGGATGTTGTCAGAATTCCACCGGTCCGGGTTGCAGAACGGCAAGAAGCGCCAGTTTCAGCCAAACTGGATAAAGTCGCTGTATTAGACGATTGTATCTTATACGAAGATGACTATATTCTGGTGCTCAATAAACCTTCTGGTACGGCCGTTCATGGCGGTAGTGGTTTAAGTTTTGGTGTTATTGAAGGATTGCGGGTTTTGCGTCCGGAAGCAAAATTCCTCGAATTAGTGCATCGTTTAGATCGTGATACCTCTGGAATTTTGTTAATTGCTAAAAAACGCTCAGCTTTACGGGCCTTGCATGAGCAATTACGCCTTAAACAGATGCAGAAAGATTATCTGGCTTTAGTACGAGGACAATGGCAATCACATTGTAAGGTTGTTCAGGCTCCATTGCTGAAAAACATCCTGCAAAGTGGTGAGCGGATTGTTAAAGTAAACAGTGAAGGTAAGCCTTCTGAAACGCGTTTTAAAGTAGAAGAGCGTTTTGCCAATGCAACGTTAATGAAAGCCAGTCCGGTAACGGGTCGGACTCATCAAATCCGTGTTCATACTCAATATGCTGGGCATCCGATCGCTTTTGATGATCGCTATGGGGATAAAGTTTTTGATTCGCAACTGTCAGCTACGGGTCTTAACCGCCTATTCTTGCATGCCAGTGCGCTAAAATTTACTCATCCCTCGACGGGGGAGACATTATGTCTTGAAGCACCGATGGATGAGCAATTGCGCTATTGTATAAAAACGCTACGTCAGAATCACAGTAATTAACCTATCGCCGTCAGTGGGTTTACCCCCTGGCGGATTAATAATTCAGTCAATGTAATTAATGGTAAACCTATCAGCGTATTCGGATCTTTCCCTTCAAGTCGTTCAAATAAAGTGATTCCTAACCCTTCGCTTTTAAAGCTTCCGGCACAATTAAGAGGGGTTTCCGCAGTTAAATAAGCCCAGATTTCATCATCAGCCAGCTCTCTAAAATAGACATTGAATAATTCACAACGGGTATCGGTTATTCCTGTTTTGCTGTTAAAGAGAGAAATGCCGGTATAAAAGGTGACGCAATGACCACTGGCTTGCCGTAATTGTTTAAATGCATTTTCAAGATTGTGGGGCTTGCCGGTGATTTCGCCGTTAATAACACAAACTTGATCAGAACCAATAATCAAATGCTGAGAATATTTTGTTTGTAATGCCTGTGCCTTGGCTTGCGCCAAACGTATAACGAGCTGTTCTGCATTTTCATTCATTCGAGGTGTTTCATCAGTATTAGGAGCTGCACATATAAAGGGTAAACGAAGTTTTTCCAGTAACATGCGGCGATAAGCTGATGTGGAAGCTAAAATGATTTGTGTCATAATTTTTCCAAAAGACATGGCGAAATAATTGCAGGCATTTTAAACTAGGCACAGCTTAATAAGCGAATATTTGGCGGAAAGGTGCAGATGTGTGGCCTTTTTCTTTGACTATACCTCATTACAAAGATAATATGCGCGCCTTATGCAAAAGGTAAAATTACCCCTGACCATTGATGCGCTTCGCGCAGCTCAGAAACGATTAGACTACGCAGGTAGTTATTCACCTGAGCAAGTTTTGCGTATCGCGGAATCTGTGGTTAGCGTGGACAATGATGTAGACAGCGTTTTATCGTTTCAGATAGATAACCAACGTCTGGCGGTTGTGCGTGGGCATTCCGATGTGGATGTTACGCTTGAATGTCAGCGTTGTGGCGGTAATTTCAGCCATCACGTTCACATAACATATTGTTTTAGCCCGGTCGTCAATGATGAACAGGCTGAAGCATTACCGGAAGAGTATGAGCCAATTGACGTTAACGAATTTGGCGAAATAGATTTGCTGGCAATGATTGAAGATGAAATAATTCTTTCTCTGCCGGTAGTTCCGGTACATGATTCTGAACACTGTGAAGTGTCCGAAGCGGACATGGTGTTTGGTGAATTACCTCTAGAGGCTGAAAAACCAAACCCATTTGCCGTATTAGCCAGCTTAAAGAAAAGTACTTAAGGAGTAAGGTCAATGGCCGTACAACAGAATAAACCAACTCGTTCTAAACGTGGTATGCGTCGTTCTCATGATGCACTGACTGCACCATTACTATCTGTAGATAAAACTTCTGGTGAAACTCACCTGCGTCACCATGTGACTGCTGATGGCTACTACCGTGGCCGCAAAGTCATCAACAAATAATCTCCGCCAGTCATTAGCAAGTTGATACCTTGACTAATCTGACTTTAGCGTTAGATGCCATGAGCGGGGACTTTGGTCCTCGCGTTACGGTGCCTGCTGCATTGCAGGCACTGGCGTCTAACCCTAGACTTAAATTATTGCTGGTCGGAATCCCCGATATCATTTCTCCGATGCTTGTAAATAGTGATGCTGAGTTGCTCAGTCGTTTACACGTGGTTCCTGCTGAACGGGTTGTGGCTAATGATGCGAAACCGTCGCAAGCGATTCGTAACAGCCGAGGAACGTCAATGCGTATTGCCTTGGATTTAGTGAAATCAGGTGAAGCGCAGGCGTGTATCAGTGCAGGAAACACCGGAGTATTGATGGGGTTATCTAAATTGATGCTAAAATTGATAGAAGGCATTGAAAGACCTGCTTTGATGACCGTGTTGCCAAATCTGAAACAGCGGCAAACTGTCGTATTGGATTTAGGTGCCAATGTTAATTGCGATAGCCGCATGTTGGTGCAATTCGCCATTATGGGTTCAGTAATGGCCGAGGAAGTCGTGGGGGTGGTTAATCCCGCGGTAGCATTGCTTAACATTGGTACGGAAGAGAGTAAAGGGCTGGATAATATCCGCGAAGCCGCCACTATTTTAAAGCGCATTCCGACGATAAATTACATTGGTTATCTGGAAGGTGACGAATTACTGACAGGTAAGAGCGATGTATTGGTATGTGACGGCTTCGCAGGTAACGTGACGTTAAAAACGATGGAAGGGGCGATTAGAGTTATCTTATCCCTGCTTAAATCATCGGATGGACAAAAGAAAAAATTTTCCTGGTTGTTGAGAATAGTCAAGAAGTGGCTGCAAAAACGGATGACAAAACGCTTCGGTCACCTGAACCCTGACCAGTATAATGGCGCATGTCTGTTAGGATTATATGGAATTGTAATCAAAAGCCATGGGGCGGCTAATGAGCATGCGTTTAAAGCCGCAATCGAACAGGCTGTTCAGGCCGTTGAAAGGCAGGTTCCTGATAGAATTGCTGCACGCCTGGAAACAGCATTACCCAAGAGTGACTGAACATACATGTATACAAAAATTTTAGGTACAGGTAGTTATCTACCTGCGCAAGTGCGTACTAATGCTGATTTAGAAAAAATGGTGGATACTTCTGATGAGTGGATTATTACCCGTACAGGTGTCCGCGAGCGTCGTATTGCTACTGATGATGAAACTGTTGCGGTTATGGGGTTCCGGGCTGCAAAGAAAGCAATTGAAATGTCTGGCATTGATAAAGAGCAGATTGATTTAATCATTGTTGCAACAGCTTCATCCACCCATGCTTTCCCCAGTTCTGCGTGCCAAATTCAGCACATGTTGGGTACCCAAAATTCAGCGGCTTTTGATATTTCTGCTGCTTGTTCTGGTTTTGTTTATGCACTGAGTATTGCTGATAAGTTTATTAAAACCGGTGCGGCAAAACATGCATTGGTTATTGGTTCCGATTCTATTACCAGAACACTTGATCCAGAAGATCGCGGAACACTTGTCCTGTTTGGCGATGGTGCAGGTGCTATGGTGGTAGGGGCTTCTAATGAGCCAGGAATTCTTTCAACTCACCTTCATGCAAATGGTAGCTATGGTGAATTGTTGGTATTACCTTATCAGGAGCGTCAGAATCTAAAAGAACCAGCGTATGCTAGTATGATCGGTAATGAAGTATTTAAGATTGCAGTCCGTGAATTGGCTAACATAGTTGATGAGACTTTAGAAGCAAATAACTTACCATATAGTGAGTTGGATTGGTTGGTACCTCATCAGGCTAATTTGCGTATTATCGCAGCGACAGCTAAAAAATTAAATATGACAATGGATAAAGTAGTGGTAACGCTGGATCGTTACGGTAATACTTCTGCGGCATCGGTACCCACAGCATTTGATGAAGCAGTACGTGATGGCCGGATTAAGCGCGGTCAGTTAATCTTAATTGAGGCTTTTGGTGGTGGCCTTACTTGGGGTTCAGCACTGATACGTTTTTAATTTGACAGGAAGATGAACATGTCTATGTCTGAATTTGCAATGGTATTTCCTGGTCAGGGTTCTCAAGACCTTGGTATGTTGGCCGATTTGGCTACAGCGTTCCCGGTTATCGAGCAAACTTTCGCTGAAGCGTCTGATGTGCTGGGATATGATCTCTGGGCTCTGGTTCAACAGGGACCAGAAGAAGAACTGAATAAAACATGGCAAACTCAACCCGCGTTGTTGGCCGCATCGGTTGCTATCTGGCGGGTTTGGCAGGAAAAAGGTGGAAAAGCACCATCACTGATGGCTGGACATAGCCTTGGTGAATATTCTGCACTGGTTTGTGCAGGTGTCATTGATTTCAAACAAGCAGTTAGACTTGTTGAACTGCGTGGCAAATTGATGCAAGAAGCTGTACCTGAAGGTACTGGTGCAATGTATGTTATTATTGGTTTAGATAATGAATCCATTGATCGTGCCTGTAAAGAAGTAGCTCAGGGGCAAATTGTTTCTCCTGTTAACTTTAACTCACCTGGCCAGGTTGTTATTGCGGGTGAGAAAGAGGCGGTAGAGCGTGCTGGTGATGCATGTAAAGCCGCAGGCGCGAAACGAGCGCTGCCTTTGGCAGTCAGTGTACCGTCGCATTGTGCACTGATGAAACCCGCCGCAGATAAGCTGGCAGTTGTTTTGGAAGGAATTGAATTTAGCCATCCTCAGTTCCCGGTGGTAAATAATGTTGATGTGAAAATAGAACAATCTGCTGAAGCTATCCGTGATGCACTGGTACGACAACTCTATAATCCTGTCCGTTGGAGAGAAGCAGTTGAATTTATTGCTGGACAGGGTGTTGGGCAGCTATTAGAAATAGGGCCAGGTAGAGTTTTGACAGGTTTAACTAAACGAATTGTCAATACCTTAAGCGCAGCAGCAGTTAATGACACAGCTACACTAATAACTGCATTGGAAAATAATTGAGGGCAATATGAGATTAGATGGAAAGATTGCATTAGTAACAGGTGCTAGCCGTGGGATCGGCCGTGCAACTGCTGAGCTATTAGCAGAGCGTGGAGCCTATATCATTGGTACAGCAACAAGCGATAAAGGCGCTGAAGTCATCAGTACTTACCTTGGTGAAAAAGGTAAAGGTTTTGTACTGGATGTCACTGATCCGGAATCGATTGAACAGCTTATGTCTACCATCCGAACAGAGTGTGGCGGGCTTGACATTTTAGTGAACAATGCGGGTATCACCGGTGATAATCTAGTGATGCGTATAAAGGATGATGAATGGCAGCATGTTATTGACACTAATCTTTCATCCGTTTTCCGTATGTCAAAAGCGGCGATGCGCTTTATGATAAAAAAACGTTACGGTCGTATCATCTCTGTTGGTTCTGTTGTTGGATCGATGGGGAATGTTGGGCAGGCAAGCTATGCAGCGGCGAAAGCAGGGCTTGTTGGTTTCAGCAAGACATTGGCTCGGGAAGTAATTTCCCGTGGTATTACTGTTAACGTTGTTGCGCCAGGGCTTATTGAAACTGATATGCTAAAAGCATTGCCAGAAGAGCAGTTGGCGAACTTTTCGAATGATATCCCCGCTAAGCGGCTTGGGGATGCAAAAGAAATTGCTAGTGCTGTGGCTTTCTTCGCTTCTGATGAAGCGGCTTACATCACAGGCGAAACATTACATGTCAATGGCGGCATGTATATGAACTAAAAAATGAGCGAACCAGTTGCATTTTTTGTGTCAAATAACGCAAAATAGAGCAAGTTTGTGGTTCGACCAGCCGGGATTGGGTTGCATCTTTTCCTGTATTTTATAAACTACGAAAACCATCGCGAAAGCGAATTTTGATAGGAAATTTAATAGCATGAGCACTATTGAAGAACGCGTTAAAAAAATCATCGTTGAACAACTTGGTGTTAAAGAGGAAGAAGTCGTTAATTCAGCTTCTTTTGTAGATGACTTGGGCGCTGATTCTCTTGACACAGTTGAACTGGTAATGGCTCTGGAAGAAGAGTTCGATATCGAAATTCCAGATGAAGAAGCAGAAAAGATCACTACAGTTCAGGCAGCTATTGATTACGTCCAGAACCAAAGCGAATAAGTGAACACACCTAGGCGGTCATTCGACCGCCTATGTTTCTGCCCTAAATAATTTCCCTCCTTGGAGGATAAGCGTGTCTAAGCGTCGAGTAGTTGTGACCGGACTAGGCATGTTATCTCCTGTCGGTAATACAGCTGAATCTTCTTGGAAAGCTGTTTGTGCCGGACAGAGTGGTATCAGCCTTATTGACCATTTTGACACCAGTCACCATGCAACTAAGTTTGCTGGTCTGGTTAAAGATTTTAATCATGAAGATTTCAATATTTCGCGCAAGGATGCACGAAAAATGGATGATTTCATTCAATATGGTATTGCAGCAGGTGTGCAAGCCATTGAAGATTCTGGAATTGAAGTAACAGAAGCCAATGCTAGTCGTTTTGGTGCTGCTATTGGTTCTGGTATTGGTGGTTTGGGTCTGATTGAAGAAAATCACGGGGCGTTGGTGGCGAGTGGTCCTCGTAAGATCAGCCCGTTCTTCGTACCTTCTACGATCGTAAATATGGTAGCAGGTCATCTGAGTATTATTTACGGTTTGCGTGGCCCAAGTATTTCTATCGCCACAGCATGTACGTCAGGTGTACATAATATTGGTCATGCTGCCCGTATTATTGCTTATAATGATGCTGACATTATGCTAGCCGGTGGTGCAGAAAAAGCCAGTACTCCTCTGGGGGTTGGTGGTTTTGGCGCTGCCCGTGCTTTATCTACCCGTAACGATAATCCACAAGGTGCAAGTCGTCCGTGGGATAAAGGCCGTGATGGTTTTGTTCTGGGGGATGGTGCAGGTATCTTGGTACTGGAAGAGTATGGGCATGCGAAGAGGCGTGGTGCGAAAATTTATGCAGAAATCGTTGGCTTTGGCATGAGCAGCGATGCTTATCATATGACGTCACCACCAGAAAATGGTGCAGGTGCTGCGTTGGCGATGGAAAATGCTCTGAAAGATGCCGGTATCACTACCAAGCAAGTGGGATATATTAATGCTCACGGTACTTCAACATCTGCTGGCGACTTAGCGGAAGCCCATGCAGTTGAGTCCGTGTTTGGTGAAGGCACTGATGTTTTAGTGAGTTCTACCAAATCAATGACGGGTCATTTATTGGGTGCTGCGGGGGCGGTTGAATCTATTTTCACTATCCTGGCATTACGTGATCAAGTTGTTCCGCCGACTATCAACCTGGAAAATCAGGATGAGAACTGCCGTCTGGATTTCGTGCCAAATGAGTCCCGTAAGGTAGAGGGGATGGAATATGCATTGTGTAATTCTTTCGGTTTCGGTGGCACTAACGGCTCACTGATTTTCCGTAAGATTAAACCTGATTAACAGGTAGAGCTTGATATTACAGAAAAATACGGTTGAGTTCCGCTCAGTATGATTTTGTAAATACTTTAAGGCGATAGTATAGAGAGCTCCAATAGTTAATAATTATTGGAGCTTTTTTTGTGGCAAGAATCATGGACATTTTGCACTGGTATCAGCGATATACTATGATACCGCTTGTTGATAAATTGCATTGAAATGCCTTTTTTGAATAATTAAGAACAAAATTATATGTATTGGATTAATGGAGAGCAGTGCGACTATTTACCGGCCAATGATCGTTCAGTTCAATTCGGTGATGGTTGCTTCACAACAGCAAGAATAGAACAGGGGCAGGCCGCTTTGTTGTCACTACATATCCAAAGATTACAAAAAGGCGTTGAAAGGTTATATCTTCCACAACCCGATTGGCAACAGCTTGAAAGTCATATAAGACAGATTGTCTCCACGACTGAACAAGGTGTACTTAAAGTTATTATTTCCCGTGGAACCGGAGGGCGTGGCTATAGTGCTCAGGGGTTTACGCAATCTAATCAGATCTTGTCTCTGAGTCCTTATCCCGATAAATATTTGAAACAGCGTCAGGAAGGTTTATCTATGGTGCTCAGTCCGGTACCGATGGGAATAAACCCCTATCTTGCCGGAATTAAACACCTTAATCGATTAGAACAGATATTGATTAAAACATTTATCGAAAAATCAAATGCTGATGAAGCTCTGGTACTTGATACTGATGGTTTTCTGGTTGAATGTTGTACTGCAAACATTTTCTGGCGTAAAGGAAAAGATGTGTATACTCCTGATTTACGAGGTTGTGGTATCGAAGGTGTGATGCGGGAAAGAATAATCGCGTTATTATCGGAAAGCGATTATCACTTTTCTTGTGTAAGCTGTTATCCCGAAACATTGGCTGATGCAGATGAAGTGATAGTTTGTAATTCTTTAATGCCAGTGATATCTGTCAAAGAAATTCAAGCTCGTGAAAATCAGCCCGGATGGAAATATCAGTCAAGGGAACTGTATGAATATTTGCTTCCTGAATGTCTGAAGTTGTAATTCACGACGTATTTAAGTGAACCGTGTGTTTAAGTGATTAGATTAATTGATGAAATGGAAAAAACGCCTTTTTGCCCTATTGGCTTTGATTGTCATTACGGCAGCGATATTACTCTATGCTGGCTATGAAAAAGTTGAAAAATTTGCGGATCAAACAGTAACAATTAAACAGGATCGAATATTTACCCTACCAGCAGGTATTGGTCGTCATGGTTTGGAAGCGTTACTGGTTCGGGATAACCTGATTGAAGATAGTCATATTTTCCCTTGGTTATTAAGGTTGGAGCCAAAACTTGCCGAGTTCAAGGCGGGAACTTACCAATTAACGCGAGAAATGACTTTACGGGAAATGTTGCAATTATTCTCTAGTGGTAAAGAAGCGCAATTTACGGTCCGTTTTGTTGAAGGTAGCCGTTTATCTGACTGGTGGAAAATACTACAGCAATCTGAATATCTTAAACATGAATTGGATAATAAAGATGCTCAGGAATTGGCTGAAATACTCGATATTAAAGATACAGATACTCTGGAAGGGTGGCTTTATCCTGATACCTATCACTATACGGCAGGCACAAGCGATGTAACATTGCTGAAACGAGCATATCGACAGATGAAAATGACGCTGGAAGAGGAATGGGAAGGTCGCGACAAAAATCTGCCCTATAATAATGCTTATGAAATGTTGATTATGGCGTCGATTATTGAAAAAGAGACCGGTGTTGAGGCTGAGCGGACAAAAGTTGCTTCTGTGTTTATTAATCGTTTACGGTTGAATATGCGACTTCAAACTGATCCGACAGTGATTTATGGTTTAGGTGAAAAATATACAGGCACTATTTTTCGTAAAGATTTAACGACATTGACGCCCTACAATACTTATATGATTAATGGTCTGCCCCCTACACCGATTGCAATGCCTGGTCTTGCTTCTATAAAAGCGGCTGCACACCCGGCAAAAACCGAATTTCTCTATTTTGTGGCGAATGGCAAAGGTGGTCATACTTTTACAACCAATCTGGCTGCGCATAACAAGGCGGTAAATATTTACCGTCAGAGGTTAAAACAGGACAAATGAACGGCAAATTTATTGTTATTGAAGGGCTGGAAGGTGCAGGAAAAACGTCAGCGATGAAAACAGTCGTTGAAATATTGCAGCAGCACGGTATTCAGAATTTAATTTTTACCCGTGAACCGGGTGGAACACCTCTGGCAGAAAAATTACGTGGGTTAATTAAACAAGGTGTTGAAGGTGAACCTCTGACGGATAAAGCAGAGGTGTTAATGTTATATGCAGCCAGAGTTCAATTAGTAGAAAATGTGATTAAACCTGCTTTGGCCCGTGGCACATGGGTTGTGGGTGATCGTCATGACCTCTCTTCCCAGGCATATCAAGGGGGAGGACGTGGTATTGATAAAAACTTGATGACTTCGCTACGTGATACTGTGCTGGGTGATTTTCGTCCTGACCTGACTATTTATCTCGATCTTCCTCCTCAAATTGGTTTACTGCGTGCCCGTGAGCGTGGAGAGTTAGATCGAATTGAAAAAGAGTCGATAGATTTTTTTGATCGTACGCGCAGTCGTTACCTGGAGTTTGCAGCACAGGATAAGCGTATTGTGACCGTTGATGCGGCTCAACCAATAGAGCAAGTACAAGCCGATATTTGCCAGGTGTTTGGGCAATGGCTGAAGCGGCAGGAAAATGGCTAAATGAATTGGTATCCGTGGCTTAATCAGGCATATCGTCAGTTGGTGGAATCTCATCAGCAAGGACGAGGCCATCATGCTTTATTGGTTCATGCTAATGCAGGTACTGGGGCCGATGTGTTGATCTATGGATTAAGCCGATGGTTAATGTGTCGGAATAGACAGGGGATGAAAAGTTGTGGAAAGTGTCATAGTTGTCACCTGATGATGGCAGAAACTCATCCTGATTGGCATATTATGTCACCGGAGAAGGGGAAAACCAGTGTTGGTGTGGAAGCGGTACGGCAAATTACGGAAAAACTCTATAGCCGTTCTCAGCAAGGTGGGGTAAAAATTGTCTGGTTACCTTTGACCGAATGTCTGACAGATGCTGCTGCCAATGCATTATTGAAAACGTTGGAAGAGCCGCCGGAACATACCTATTTTCTTCTGAAATGTCGGCAGCCGTCCAGTCTTTTGGCTACTTTACGCAGCCGCTGTTTTTACTATTTTCTGCCGGTACCTGAGACGGAAAGTAGCCTTTATTGGTTGCAAAAACAGTTGCCTTTAATTTCTTCGGTCGATGCAATGACAGCCTTGAAACTGTCTCAGGGAGCACCTGTAGCAGCAGAACAATTGTTGCAACCGGAGCAATGGCAGATACGGGAACAGTTTTGCCAGGCTGTTAAACAGGCTTTGGATAAACGTGATGCTTTGTCACTTTTACCCCAACTGAATCATGAAAATGCGCCACAACGCCTTCATTGGCTTATCAGTTTGTTATTTGATGCGGTGAAGTGGCAACAGCAGTTACAGCGTTATTGTATCAATCAGGATCAACAAACGCTGATTTATCAATTGAGTTCCATGCATACTATGGCTGTTTTACTGCAAAGCGTTGATGACTGGATGTCTTGTCGTCATCAGTTGCTTTCAGTCGTGGGCGTAAATTGGGAATTGTTACTGGCAGAACAGTTGCTTAATTGGGAAAAACAGTTTACTTCATAACCCTGAAATCTTTTTGTATACGAGTTTAAATATGTTGTTAGTTGATTCGCATTGTCATCTCGATTGTCTCGATTATGAAAACCTACATAAAAATGTAGATGATGTTGTTGCGAAAGCGGCAGATCGGGAAGTTAAATTTATGCTGGCAGTAGCGACGACGCTACCCGGTTTCCAGCAAATGAAAACCCTAATTGGTGAACGGGAAAATATCGTATTTTCCTGTGGTATTCATCCACTTAACTTGGATGAAGGTTATAATTTTGATGAGTTAGCGCGTTTAGCTGCTGGGAATGAAGTTGTTGCACTAGGTGAAACTGGGCTGGATTACTATTATCAACAGGATAATGCTGAATTACAGCGAACTTCATTTCGTGAACATATCCGTATCGGACGCAAACTCAACAAGCCTGTTATCGTTCATACCCGTAGTGCCCGTGATGATACTTTGAGGGTATTACGTGAAGAACAGGCACGAGAATGTGGTGGTGTTTTGCACTGTTTTACCGAAGATAAAGATACGGCTAGAGAATTACTGGATTTAGGCTTCTATATTTCATTCTCTGGTATTGTTACTTTCCGTAATGCGGAGCAGATCCGTGAAGCAGCAAGATATGTACCATTGGATCGTATTCTAATTGAAACCGATTCTCCTTATCTTGCACCTGTGCCTCATCGTGGTAAAGAAAACCAGCCTGCTTATGTGCGTGATGTTGCGGAATATATGGCTGTACTCAAGGGGGTGAATATTGAGGCATTGGCAGAAGTGACCACACAGAATTTTTGCGATTTATTTCATATTGATGTGGACAAAATTTGATTTATCAACTTGAATCTTTGGTTTGTAAGCGCTCATATATCTGTTGTTTTTTTATAAAAGGAAAATGTGATGGCAGAAGAAACTATTTTCAGTAAAATTATTCGCCGTGAAATACCTTCTGATATTGTTTATCAGGACGATCTGGTCACTGCATTCCGCGATATTTCTCCACAGGCCCCGACTCATATTTTGATTATTCCAAATGACCTGATCCCAACAGTGAACGATGTTAAACCGGAGCATGAAGCAGCATTAGGTCGAATGATGACGGTTGCAGCAAAAATTGCTGAACAAGAAGGCATTGCTGAAGATGGATATCGTTTGATTATGAACTGTAATCGCCATGCGGGGCAGGAGGTTTATCATATTCATATGCATTTGGTTGGTGGTCGCCATTTAGGGCCATTGTTGATGAAGTCGATGTGAAGTACTGAAATTCATGGACATAGGCAGATATTCGGGGGGATGTTTATTTTAAGCTGGCCCCTGAATATTTCGATTTTTTAAATAAATGCTGCAAATTTATCATTGGAGTTGAACTGATAATTTGTTGCTGGTGTCACAGCAAAAACTTATCTGTTTTTTAAAACTCTGTAATTGGAATAGGTTGATGAAAAGAATTCTTTTTGTAGCACTATCGGTTATGTTTTTGGCGGGATGTCCATCCTTGCCACCGGAGCAGCCTGAACCTCCGACGCCGGTTGTACCAGTGACCCCATCGGAAAAACCGACACCACCATCTGAAAAGGTACCAGAGCCTCCTAAAATGAGCGCGGTTGACTGGGAAAATACAGTGCAACCATTAGTAGAGCAACTCGTTAAGGCTCATGGGTTGGAAAACGCGAAGTTACTATTAGTTGATACAGTGAAAAATAATACTAACGGCGCATTACAAACCATGCAAGCAACCGATACTTTGCGTCAGGCTCTCAGTAGCGAGCATGTTTTTGAATTAATACCACAAAATCAGGTGCAAAATGCCCGTCAATCTCTGGGCTTATCTGAAGAAGATAGTTTGGGATTGCGTAGTAAAGCGATTGGTCTGGCGCGTTATTTGAATGCGGATTATGTTCTCTATTCCATAGTTTCAGGTAACAGTGATAAGCGTGATATCGTCATGCAACTGATGCTGGTAAAGACGGGCGAGATTCTTTGGTCAGGGCACGGTGACGTTAAATAATCATAATTGTTTATTGCAGGCATTGCGCAAACAATGGCCGCATACCGCAGTAAACGATTGGAAGATAAGACCGTTAAGTGGGCTGACGAATGAGAGTTATTATGCCACCAATGGTGAATATCATATTGTCGGCCGCAGGCAGGGGCAGCAGGGGAAACAGCTTGGTGTTAATCGTCAGCGTGAAAGCGCCATTTTACGCCATCTCAGCCAGGTAAAAATTGCTCCACAAGTCATAGCAATGGTTCCTCACTGGCTAATGTTGGAGTGGTTGCCTGGTCATATTATTGGGCAAAATGAGTTTTCTCAGCCTGATTTTTTGCAAAAACTGGCGGCATTATTGGCTATTTTGCATCACCAGCCTCTGTTTGGTTACCGGCTTCAACTGAGGAATCAGCTAGAAAGCCATTGGTTGCAAATTGATAAAGCGCGTCTTACTCCCTGTTGGTTGCGGCTGCATAAACGTTTTATGTCATCTCCGATGCCTTCAATACTAAAATTATCACCCGTTCATATGGACGTGCATTGTGGTAATTTGCTTAATACCTCTCAAGGGCTGAAACTCATTGATTGGGAATATGCAACTGATACTGATATTGGATTTGCGTTAGCGGCGTTGTTTCGCACTGATCATTGGGATGAGCCGCAGCAGCAGGATTTTTTGAATTACTATTGTAGTCAGCCATCAGGATATTTAAACCGGACACTATTAGAACGCCAAATTAAACGTTGGCAACCTTGGGTTGATTACATGATTTTAATGTGGTTTGAAGTGCGCTGGAAACAGAGTGGTGATCCACACTTTTTAGAACTAGCACAACCGTTGCGTCTCTCTTTTGGTCTAACGTTTTAAGCTGCATTGATTGCAGTAATATGAATATAAGCGAGGAATGTTATGGGTCCGATCATGTTAGATGTTGTCGGTTATGAATTGGATAATGAAGAAAAGGAAATTTTGCAACATCCATTAGTGGGCGGATTAATTCTGTTTACCCGCAATTTTTATGATGTTGAGCAATTACGAGAATTAGTCCGTCAGATTCGTGAGGCCTCTCGTCATCGTCTTGTGATTGCTGTTGATCAAGAAGGCGGCAGAGTTCAGCGTTTCCGAGAAGGTTTCACTTGTTTACCGGCGGCTCAATCTTTTGCTGGATTGAGTGACAATCTCAATGGCACTCAATTGGCGGAAGAGGCGGGCTGGTTGATGGCGTCTGAAATGATTGCTATGGATATCGATATCAGCTTTGCACCGGTATTGGATTTAGGTCACCAGTGTGTGGCTATTGGTGAACGTTCATTCCATGAAGATCCTGAACAGGCCAAGATGATGGCGGAGCACTTTATTAAAGGCATGCATTCTGCCGGAATGAAATCGACGGGTAAACATTTTCCGGGGCATGGTGCTGTCGATGCTGATTCTCATAAAGAAACTCCCTGTGATGATCGCCCGTTAGAAGCGATTTGTCATCATGACATGTCTATTTTCCGTGATTTTATCCAGCGTAATTTATTGGATGCGATTATGCCGGCTCATGTGATCTATTCTCAGGTAGATGAACATCCCGCCAGCGGGTCGTCATATTGGTTAAAATCAGTGCTGCGTCAGCAATTGGGCTTTAATGGCGTGGTATTTTCCGATGATCTCTCTATGGAAGGGGCGGCAATGATGGGAAGTTATGTTGAGCGCGGACAGACTGCTCTCAATGCAGGTTGTGACATAATTTTGATATGTAATAACCGTGATGGAGCAGTTAGCGTGCTTGATAATCTGCCTTTGACCAAAGTGGAGAAATTATCAGAATTGTATCATCGAGGTGGTCAATACAGTCTGAATGAGTTAAAGAATTCAAAACGTTGGCAACAGGCTAATAAAGCACTAACGGTTTTACATGAGCAATGGCAGGGTTGTGTGCGGTAATTTGTAAAGTCGTATCTTATGTTTGTTCTATTACTAAATAAATGACTTTTAATGTTAATTGTGCGGGAAAATATCCCGCTTTTTGTATACATAGCATGGTCACATTCCTAAAATTTCATTGATATCAGGTTCTTTAAGGCATCTTTTTTGAAGCATATTTCATTTCCTATGTAAATAAGAAAATGAAATAAATAAGAGCTGAATCCAACCAACTGAAAATAAATTGACAAATTTTGTGATTGATGTTTATTTATTCAAAAGAATTTGATGTTGTTCAATTTTGGTATGACCCACTAACCAGTCATGATATTCTGTAATTATCACATCAGTTATTTGTATAAAACTAAATGTTATTTAAAGGTATTATTTTACTGTCCTTAAATAACATTTGGTTTACATTTTAGTGGAGTAGTCATGACAACACCAAAGAAGAGAATTGTTATCATTGGTGGAGGTGCCGGTGGTTTGGAACTGGCAACCAGTCTGGGGCATAAGTTGGGTCGTAAGAAGAAAGCAGAAATTGTGCTAGTGGATCGTAACCAAAGCCATTTATGGAAGCCGTTATTACATGAAGTGGCAACAGGCTCCCTTGACGATGGGGTTGATGCGTTGAGTTATCTGGCTCATGCCCGTAACCACTATTTCAGTTACCAATTAGGGACGTTAACTGATATTCACCGTGATAGCAAAAAAATTACTTTGACTGAGATCAGGGATGAATATAACGAAGTATTGGTTCCTGAACGTGAATTGAGCTATGACATTCTAGTTATGGCCTTGGGAAGTACATCTAATGATTTTAATACACAAGGTGTGAAAGAGCATTGTATCTTCCTGGATAACCCACAACAGGCTCACCGTTTCCATAATGAAATGTTGAATCTGTTTCTTAAATATTCTGCAAACTGTGGTCAGCAAGATAAGGTTAATATTACTATCGTTGGCGGTGGTGCGACAGGTGTTGAGTTATCAGCGGAATTGCACAATGCGGTAAAACAGCTTAACAGTTATGGTTTTGAAGGGCTGAGTTCAGAAGCATTGAACGTGACACTAGTCGAAGCAGGGGAGCGAATTTTGCCTGCATTGCCGGCACGTATTTCTGCTGCGGCACATCAAGAACTCACAAAACTTGGCGTTCATGTATTAACCAAAACTATGGTGACCAGCGCTGATGAACGTGGGTTGAATACTAAAGAAGGTGAGCTGATTAAAGCTGATCTCATGGTATGGGCTGCTGGTATCAAAGCACCTGATTTTATGAAAGATATTGCCGGTCTTGAAACTAACCGAATTAATCAGCTAGTGGTAAAGCCAACTCTGCAAACGACACTTGATGATCATATTTTTGCCATTGGTGATTGTGCCTCATGCTCGAAGAAGGAAGGTGGTTTTGTTCCACCAAGGGCACAGGCGGCTCATCAAATGGCTAGCCGCTGTTACAGTAATATTATTGCCTTGTTGCATGATAAACCGTTAAAAGAGTATACCTACAAAGATTATGGCTCATTGGTATCATTGTCTAAATTTAGTACGGTGGGTAGTTTGATGGGCAATTTGATGCGTGGTTCAATGATGATCGAAGGGCGTATAGCTCGTGCTGTCTATATTTCTTTATATCGTATGCATCAGGTGGCTTTACATGGTTATATTAAAACTGGCTTGATGATGCTTGTTGGCGGTATTAACCGTGTTATCCGTCCACGATTAAAACTGCATTAATTATTTAATTGATATAAGGCCACCCGTAGAATAACGGGTGGCCCTGATAAAGCATTACGACTTTAATCTGAAATTATTTACTTTAATTAAGAAAACAGACGATCAACTAATTTGAAAGCATTTTCAACATTTGGTCTCGTGCCGATTCCTTGTGGTTCTCCTATTATAAAACCGCTACTTCTAACCAGTGTTGCTATTTGAGTGCCATTAAGATATTTATGATATTTTGATTTAATATAGGATTGAATAAGCGCTAATGCACCTGCGACTAAAGGTGTAGCGCTGGATGTGCCATTATAACTGCGAGTATAATTTCTATTATTTCCTGGTAGGTACTGTAAGTTTGTGTACCCAGTAGTTGTGACATTCTCACCCCAGGAGTTTAAACTGGTGTGAAGATTATGATTGGAAAAGCCTAACCTGTGTCCATTAATTGATGTACAGGCACCGATCATAATACCGCCAGGATCGCCATAATTAGGGAAAGTGAAGTCATAGGCTAAATTAAGACCACTATTACCAGAAGCGAAAATAATTGTTGCCCCTGCATCAGCACAGCTTTTTATTTTTTGCCAATTAGATTTGAGATAAGTAAAAGGATAATATCTATTATTGGCTACAGTTTGAATATTTAAACTAATAATATCTCCTGGTAAAAAGCTATATATTATTCTGTCAAAATCATCGACGTCATAAAAACGAAATTGACATTCGTGAGCAATACCCGTCACACCGAATTTATTATCTTTTGCAGCAATACAGCCGGTGGCTGCTGTGCCGTGATTACAATCTTGTGTTTCTGGGCGGCTGTTGATAACCGTAATATTACCAACTAAATCTTCATGGTTTCTATAAACGCCAAAATCAAGATGGTGTACAGTGACGCCTTTGCCTTTATAACCTTCATCCCAGACCTTCCTAATATTCATACCGCTGTGTTCGTCTAAATATCCCTGTAGATGTGAAAAATCAGGTGTAACGATATGAGTAGTATCAAATTCAGGAATTATTGTTTCCTCTTCGGACAGAAGTAAAGGCGGTGGCGGTAGCTCTTTCAAAATCGGCGTAAGAGAGCAAAATTCGACATAATCCAGTTTCTCCAGTTCATTGGCTAACTTGATTAAATCAGCATGATTAATATCAGCATCTATCTTGTAGAGGTGAATTAACTTACTGAATTCTGGTGTTTTCCAGGTTTTATTATCTAAATCTTCTTGATTAAAAACAGGTTTTATCTCTATTGCGTGTTGAGATGAATTAAAAATAGATAATAAATTATCTTTTTCTATTTCAAATTTTTTTAGGCCATCAGGGGAAAACATAATCTCAAGGTTATATTTCAAATTCTTGTTTGGGATATCATTGTTTCCTTTTAAAGAGGTAGTATTTTCTTTGGAAGGTATCTGTTTCGATGGAATATGGTTAATATTGATATTATTAGTTTTGTCTTTATCTATCTCATCGATTTTTTTATCGATATCAAACAGAAAGTCTGATTCTTTTATTTCTATATTTTCTGGTGTAAGCGCAGCAATTGTTTTACCATCTTTTTTAATGGTGGTTTCTATTGTATAATTTGCGGGTTTAAGTGAAGTCAAACAGATGAGTTGATTATCTTCACTATAACGTTCATATATCTCTTTTGTGTTTGAATTGGTTACGGTGTATTTTATTTCTGTATCGTTACTAATTTCACCGTGACATTTAAGATATAAATTACCGTCAAATT
This sequence comes from Photorhabdus kleinii, assembly GCF_025384885.1. Lineage (NCBI taxonomy): Bacteria > Pseudomonadati > Pseudomonadota > Gammaproteobacteria > Enterobacterales > Morganellaceae > Photorhabdus > Photorhabdus kleinii. The sequence goes on along the minus strand of NZ_JAJAFY010000058.1, from coordinate 727 downwards.
TTGCAGATTGAAAATACTCAAGGAATATGGACATTTTCATTCTCCTCTTTGGTTAATTTCATCCTTAGTATAACTATAATTGGGTATTTCATATTATTATTATTTCTTAGTCCATTGTTCTGTTAGAGAGTAACTGGGTTATCTATACTAATTATTACTGAGTGTGATTTTAAAATTAATTTATAATCTCTTTGGTGAGGAAGTTATTTTTCTTAAAATAAAAAGTAGGTTTTTATTAAGGTGGATAAGTTTGAATCACCCTATTAATAGTGTAGGGAAGATTCATATAATAAGTACAATATCGTTACTCTGGAAGTAAACATATCCGCATTCCTTTAAATAATTCATTGGGTGTTTTACCCCCTAGTTTTTCGGGAGCGATTACTTAATCGGTTTACCACAAAATTTATTTCCTGCTCAGAGACTTTATTCAGTTTGGTTCCTTTGGAAAGTATTGCCTGATTAATCCATTGATCCCCTCTTTTCCTGAGGTGAGTAGAGGTGTGATAAAAGTAAATTTGTGCCTCTAATTTTTCACTGATGAGTTCATGCTCTGCAAACACCAAACTGTTGTTGAATGTGATAATCCTAACCGTTTGTTTTAACCCGTATAACACTTTCACGGCGGCTTGCACGACTTCTGATGCTGTTTGCTATTGAGCTTAACGATAAGGGTATACCGCGTCTTACTTTTCTGCCAACTGAGCTAAAAGTTACCATCTAACCT
>NZ_JAJAFY010000057.1:0-25430 GCF_025384885.1 Photorhabdus kleinii | reverse complement strand
CCAGAAGGCGTGGAAATGGTGATGCCAGGTGATAACATTCAGATGAAAGTTACCTTGATTGCCCCAATCGCAATGGACCAGGGTCTGCGCTTCGCTATCCGTGAAGGTGGCCGTACAGTAGGTGCTGGTGTTGTTGCTAAAGTTATCGCTTAATAGCTAATAATTAAGTACCCAACTCTAGAATAGGTTTGCATTCTGTCTTGTTTTAGAACAGACGCCTGGTGTGCTACATTAGGTGTCTGTTAGTGAGTATTTTAATTTATATCATCCTTCCTTAAATTCTCTGTATGAACCACCCCGTTGGGTTGTCTCTTCGTGTTTTAAATTTTTGATTTTGATCGTTTGTTCCTGGAAGCGTCATTTAGCTGTTTTATCAGGATATTCTTAGAGTATATATACATCATTCATCTATAGAATACGTTAGTGATAACTCATGATTTTTCCAAATAAGTATTTGTCTTCAGACTTAGATAAGTCATATTTTCTTTTACATACAGGTAGTAATATCTAACCCATGCTTGTTCTGCCTCTGTTGGTATGTTCTAACAGAAAGAGGGGATACCCCTGAAAAGATTACGGCATAGCATGTTCGTTTTCGTACAACTAAGTATGTGAATTCTATATCCCGTAATATCTTAAGTGGGTTGTTCTGTCTAGCTATCAGTTCTGGAACAAATTGCTGATGTAGGAGATAGTCTTAGGATGGAATAAGTTTAAGAAAGTTCCTGATAGAGATAAAAGCCTTCCTAGCCAAAGTATTATAGAAATGAGAGAACTACCTCTATTTGACAAGGCTAAAAGAATATTTGGAAGAACCTGAATCAGAAAATTAAAATGCGAATGATTATTGAAATGAGACTCATTATTATTTAATATGCGCTATAATGTGTACCAGAGAGTGTTATTTATGTATGTCTGCCTATGTAATGCGGTGAGTGACAAAACAATACGTAATGCGGTGCGTCAACATCATATTCACTCTATTAAAGAACTAAAACGTATTGTGCCTGTAGGCCGTGATTGTGGCAAATGCATACGCCAAGCTAGAGAGCTAATTAATGAGGAGATTGCACAGCTACCCAAGATAGGTAACGTTGCTTGATAAAAAAGAAGTAAGTTTACTACTACTCTGTTGAATAGGTACTACACTTTAAGTACTGGAAGCGGAGGGGTAAGCTATGAAAGGTGATAAAAAAATGATTGTTCATTTGAACAAACTTCTTGGAAATGAGCTTGTTGCAATTAATCAGTATTTTCTGCACGCCCGGATGTTCAAAAACTGGGGTCTTACTCGACTTAATGATAAGGAATATCATGAATCTATCGATGAAATGAAGCACGCCGATAGGTACATTGAACGTATCCTTTTTCTTGAAGGGATTCCTAATTTGCAGGATCTAGGAAAACTTAACATCGGAGAAGATATCGAAGAAATGCTCAAATCTGACTTGCAGCTCGAATTGCAAGGAGCTAAAGATTTGAAAGAAGCGATTGCTTATGCTGATTCGATTCATGACTATGTTAGCCGTGATTTAATGATCGATATTCTAGATGAAGAAGAAAAGCATATTGATTGGCTGGAAACTCAATTTGAATTAATTGAACGTATGGGGATTCAAAATTACACTCAAGCACAGATCCTTGAAGGAGAATAGTTATAGTTACGGAAAAATGCCCTATCTGTTAAGTTAGGGCATTTTGTTTCATGCCCCTTTAATTTTACTCCGGACAAATCTTCATCTGTATCTTGCTTTGTTAATTGATTTGTGTATAATATGCGGTCTTACTTACGTGTAAGTCTGGTTTGTTAGCCAGTAAATGCGCAGTGTTTTTTACTGCCCATTTAAAATACCCCCGATATGGGGGTTATATATTGAACGATTACACTCTCCCATCAATCGAAATGGGCTCGAGTAGTAATTATTTACGTTTATAAAATAGTTGGAGCTCTGGTCTCATGCAGAACCAAAGAATCCGTATTCGCCTGAAAGCATTTGATCATCGTCTGATCGATCAATCAACTGCGGAAATTGTCGAGACCGCTAAGCGTACTGGTGCGCAGGTTCGTGGTCCGATCCCGCTGCCGACTCATAAAGAGCGTTTTACCGTTCTAATTTCTCCGCATGTTAATAAAGATGCGCGTGATCAGTACGAAATTCGCACTCATAAGCGTCTGGTTGACATCGTTGAGCCAACCGAGAAAACCGTTGATGCTCTGATGCGTCTGGATCTGGCTGCCGGTGTAGACGTGCAGATCAGCCTGGGTTAATCAGGTCATTGAACGATTAAGAGGTTGAAACAATGATTGGTTTAGTCGGTAAAAAAGTGGGTATGACTCGTATCTTCACTGAAGATGGCGTTTCGATCCCTGTAACTGTTATCGAAATTGAAGATAACCGAGTTACTCAGGTTAAAGATCTGGATAACGATGGTTATCGTGCAATTCAGGTTACTACTGGTAGCAAAAAAGCTAACCGTGTAAACAAACCTGAAGCAGGTCATTTCGCTAAAGCTGGCGTTGAAGCTGGCCGTATCCTGCGTGAATTCCGTCTGTCTGAAGGCGAAGAATATGCTGTAGGTCAAAGCATTAGCGTTGAGATTTTCGCTGACGTTAAGAAAGTCGACGTTACTGGTACATCTAAAGGTAAAGGTTTTGCTGGTACTGTTAAGCGCTGGAACTTCCGTACCCAAGATGCTAGCCACGGTAACTCTTTGTCTCATCGTGTTCCGGGTTCTATCGGTCAGAACCAAACTCCGGGCAAGGTATTTAAAGGCAAGAAAATGGCAGGCCAGCTGGGTAATGAACGCGTAACTGTTCAAAGCCTGGATGTAGTACGTGTTGACGCTGAGCGCAACCTGCTGCTGGTCAAAGGTGCTGTTCCAGGTTCAACTGGCGGCAACCTGATCGTAAAACCGGCTGTCAAGGCGTAACGTCGAGGAGATAGGAATGGAATTGGTAATGAAAGACGCGCAAGGCGCGCTGACTGTTTCCGAAACTACCTTCGGGCGTGATTTCAATGAAGCGCTTGTGCATCAAGTAGTTGTTGCTTACGCAGCTGGTGCACGTCAAGGTACTCGTGCTCAGAAAACCCGTGCTGAAGTTTCTGGTTCAGGTAAAAAACCATGGCGTCAGAAAGGCACTGGCCGTGCACGCTCTGGTTCTATTAAGAGCCCAATTTGGCGCTCTGGTGGCGTAACTTTCGCAGCTAAGCCACAGGACCACAGTCAAAAAGTTAATAAGAAAATGTACCGTGGTGCTTTAAAAAGCATCCTGTCTGAATTGGTACGTCAAGATCGTTTGATCGTTGTCGAGAAGTTTTCTGTAGAAGCGCCTAAAACCAAGCTTCTGGTTCAGAAACTGAAAGAGATGGCGCTGGAAGATGTGCTGATTATCACTAATGAAGTTGATGAGAATTTGTTCTTAGCAGCTCGCAACCTGTACAAGGTTGATGTTCGTGATGTAGCTGGTATTGATCCAGTGAGCTTGATCGCCTTCGATAAAGTGGTTATGACTGCTGATGCTGTGAAGCAAGTTGAGGAGATGCTGGCATGATCCGTGAAGAACGTCTGCTGAAAGTACTGCGCGCACCGCACGTATCTGAAAAAGCTTCTACAGCGATGGAGAAAAGCAACACCATCGTTCTCAAAGTTGCGAAAGACGCGACTAAAGCAGAAATCAAAGCTGCTGTGCAGAAACTGTTTGAAGTCGAAGTTGAAGGTGTTAACACTTTGCTGGTAAAAGGCAAAACTAAACGCCACGGTCAGCGTATTGGTCGTCGTAGCGACTGGAAAAAAGCTTACGTCACACTGAAGGAAGGCCAGAATATGGACTTCATCGGTGGTGCAGAGTAAGTCGGAGGAGTAAAGAACAATGGCAATTGTTAAATGTAAACCTACGTCTCCGGGCCGTCGCCACGTTGTTAAAGTGGTTAACCCTGAGCTGCATAAGGGTAAACCTTATGCTCCATTGCTGGAAAAAAGCAGCAAAACCGGTGGTCGTAACAACAATGGCCGTATTACCACTCGTCACATTGGTGGTGGCCACAAGCAGCACTATCGTTTGATTGACTTTAAACGTAATAAAGATGGTATCCCTGCTGTAGTTGAGCGCTTGGAATATGATCCAAATCGTTCAGCAAATATCGCCTTGGTTTTGTATAAAGATGGTGAACGTCGTTATATCCTTGCACCTAAAGGGCTGAAAGCTGGTGATCAGATTCAATCTGGTGTTGACGCAGCTATCAAAACTGGTAACGCATTGCCAATGCGCAATATCCCTGTTGGTTCTACCGTACATAACGTAGAAATGAAACCGGGTAAAGGTGGTCAGTTGGCTCGTTCCGCTGGTGCATACGTTCAGATCGTTGCCCGTGATGGTTCTTATGTAACTTTGCGTCTGCGTTCTGGTGAAATGCGTAAAGTTCTGTCTGACTGCCGCGCCACTTTAGGTGAGGTTGGTAATGCAGAACATATGCTACGTGTTCTGGGTAAAGCTGGTGCAAGTCGCTGGCGTGGTATTCGTCCTACCGTTCGTGGTACGGCGATGAACCCGGTAGATCACCCACATGGTGGTGGTGAAGGTCGTAACTTTGGTAAACATCCTGTAACTCCTTGGGGTGTTCAAACTAAAGGTAAGAAGACCCGTAGTAATAAACGTACTGATCAGTTCATCGTACGTCGCCGTACTAAAAAATAATTAGAGGATAAACCATGCCACGTTCTCTCAAGAAAGGTCCATTTATTGACCTGCACTTGCTGAAGAAGGTAGAGAAAGCGGTGGAAAGCGGAGACAAAAAGCCTATTAAGACTTGGTCCCGTCGTTCAACGATCTTTCCTAACATGATCGGTTTGACCATCGCTGTCCATAATGGTCGTCAGCATGTACCAGTTTTTGTTTCCGACGAAATGGTTGGTCATAAACTAGGTGAATTCGCACCGACCCGTACTTATCGCGGCCATGCGGCCGATAAAAAGGCTAAAAAGCGCTAAGGTAGGAGGAAGAGATGGAAACTATCGCTAAACATCGCCACGCTCGTTCTTCTGCTCAGAAGGTTCGCCTTGTAGCTGACCTGATTCGCGGTAAGAAAGTGTCGCAAGCTCTGGAAACTCTGACCTATACCAATAAGAAAGCTGCTGGTTTAGTGAAGAAAGTACTTGAGTCTGCTATTGCTAATGCAGAACACAACGATGGTGCTGACATTGATGATCTGAAGGTCACGAAGATTTTCGTAGACGAAGGCCCGACTATGAAGCGTATTATGCCTCGTGCAAAAGGTCGTGCAGATCGCATCCTGAAGCGCAGCAGCCACATTACTGTGGTTGTGTCCGATCGCTGAGACTCTGGAGACTAGCAATGGGTCAGAAAGTACATCCTAATGGTATTCGCCTGGGTATTGTCAAACCTTGGAACTCTACTTGGTATGCGAATACTAAAGAATTCGCTGACAACCTAGACAGCGATTTTAAAGTTCGCCAGTACTTGAAGAAAGAACTGGCAAAAGCGTCTATTTCACGCATTGTTATTGAACGTCCTGCTAAAAGTATTCGTGTAACTATTCACACTGCTCGCCCAGGTATCGTAATCGGTAAGAAAGGTGAAGACGTAGAAAAACTGCGTAAAACTGTAGCGGAAATCGCTGGTGTTCCTGCGCAAATTAATATCTCTGAAGTGCGTAAGCCTGAACTGGACGCGAAACTGGTTGCTGACAGTATTACTTCACAGCTGGAACGTCGTGTTATGTTCCGTCGTGCTATGAAGCGTGCAGTCCAGAATGCGATGCGTCTAGGCGCTAAAGGCATTAAAGTGGAAGTCAGTGGCCGTTTAGGCGGTGCTGAAATCGCGCGTACTGAATGGTATCGTGAAGGTCGTGTACCGTTGCACACACTGCGTGCAGATATCGACTACAACACTTCAGAAGCGCACACCACTTATGGTGTACTCGGCGTTAAGGTATGGATCTTCAAAGGTGAGATCTTGGGTGGTATGGCTGCTGTTGAACAGGCGGAAAAACCGGCTGCACAACCTAAAAAGCAGCAGCGCAAAGGCCGCAAGTAAGGAGAGTCGCTGATGTTACAACCAAAGCGTACGAAATTCCGTAAAATGCACAAAGGCCGTAACCGTGGCCTGGCAGCAGGTGCGGATGTTAGCTTCGGCACTTTCGGTCTGAAAGCTGTGGGCCGTGGCCGTCTGACGGCACGTCAGATTGAAGCGGCACGTCGTGCTATGACCCGTGCAATTAAACGTCAAGGTAAAATCTGGATACGTGTATTTCCAGACAAACCTATCACTGAAAAGCCACTCGAAGTGCGTATGGGTAAAGGTAAAGGTAACGTAGAATATTGGGTTGCCTTGATCCAGCCTGGTAAAGTCCTTTATGAAATGGATGGTGTGCCTGAAGAGCTGGCTCGTGAAGCATTCAAGCTGGCAGCAGCGAAACTGCCTATCAAGACCACCTTTGTAACTAAGACGGTGATGTAATGAAAGCACAAGAGCTGCGCGAAAAAAGCGTTGAAGAGCTGAACACTGAGCTGCTGAATTTGCTGCGTGAACAATTTAACCTGCGCATGCAGGCTGCAAGTGGCCAGCTACAACAGTCTCATCTGTTGAAACAAGTGCGTCGTAATATCGCACGCGTTAAGACTTTATTGACTGAGAAGGCGGGTGCGTAATGACCGATAAAATCCGTACTTTGCAAGGTCGTGTTGTAAGTGACAAAATGGAGAAATCTATTGTTGTTGCTATTGAGCGTAAGGTGAAACACCCTCTGTATGGTAAATTCATCAAACGTACGACTAAACTGCATGTACATGACGAGAACAATGAATGTGGTATTGGTGATGTGGTGGAAATCCGCGAAACCCGTCCACTGTCCAAAACTAAATCTTGGACTTTAGTTCGCGTTGTAGAGAAAGCGATTCTGTAAGCTGGCTCGAATAGAGTAAACGGCTCAGGCTATGGGCCGTTTATTTTTTCTATCTATATCTGAGATGTGGTGTTATAATGCCGCGCCCTCGTGATATGGGGTATCTGAACGGCCTCTTCATATTAAATTATAGTAGTGAAGTGGGCTCAGTAGTAGTTGACATTTAGCGGAGCACTAAAATGATCCAAGAACAGACTATGCTGAACGTGGCCGACAACTCCGGTGCACGTCGCGTAATGTGTATCAAGGTTCTGGGTGGCTCGCACCGTCGCTATGCACACGTCGGCGACATCATAAAAGTCACCATCAAGGAAGCAATTCCTCGTGGTAAAGTGAAAAAAGGTGATGTCCTGAAAGCGGTAGTGGTGCGCACCAAGAAGGGTGTTCGTCGCCCTGACGGTTCTGTCATTCGCTTCGATGGCAATGCTTGCGTGTTGTTAAACAACACAAGTGAGCAAGTTATCGGTACGCGTATTTTTGGGCCGGTAACTCGTGAACTTCGTAATGAAAAGTTCATGAAAATTATCTCCCTGGCACCAGAAGTACTCTAAGGAGCGGACAATGGCAGCGAAAATCCGTCGTGATGACGAAGTTATCGTGTTGACTGGAAAAGATAAAGGTAAGCGCGGTAAAGTAAAACAGGTTCTTTCTACTGGGAAAGTCATTGTTGAAGGTATCAACTTGGTTAAAAAGCATCAGAAGCCTGTTCCGGCTCTGAACCAGCCAGGTGGCATCGTTGAAAAAGAAGCTGCAATCCAGGTTTCAAACGTTGCGATCTTCAATGCGGCAACCGGTAAGGCTGACCGTGTAGGTTTTAGATTTGAAGACGGAAAAAAAGTTCGTTTCTTTAAATCTAACAGCGAAACTATCAAGTAATTTGGAGTAATACGATGGCGAAACTGCATGATTACTACAAAGACGAGGTAGTCCAAAAACTGATGACTCAGTTTGGCTACAATTCTGTCATGCAAGTCCCTCGGGTCGAGAAGATCACCCTGAACATGGGTGTTGGTGAAGCAATTGCTGATAAGAAACTGCTGGATAATGCAGCAGCGGATCTGGCAGCAATCTCTGGTCAAAAACCATTGATCACCAAAGCGCGCAAATCAGTTGCAGGCTTCAAAATCCGTCAGGGCTATCCAATCGGCTGTAAAGTGACCCTGCGTGGTGAACGTATGTGGGAGTTTCTTGAGCGCCTGATTTCTATTGCTGTACCTCGTATTCGTGACTTCCGTGGTTTGTCTGCTAAGTCATTTGATGGTCGTGGCAATTACAGCATGGGTGTACGTGAGCAAATCATCTTCCCTGAAATCGATTACGATAAAGTGGATCGTGTTCGTGGTCTGGATATTACTATCACCACAACTGCGAAATCTGATGATGAAGGCCGCGCACTGTTGGCTGCTTTTAACTTCCCGTTCCGCAAGTAAGGCAGGGTATTCATGGCTAAGCAATCAATGAAAGCACGTGATGTAAAACGTGCGAAATTAGCTGAAAAATTCTTCACTAAACGTGTAGAATTGAAAGCTGTCATTTCTGATGTGAATGCATCTGATGAAGAGCGTTGGAGTGCTGTTCTTAAGCTGCAAACACTGCCACGTGATTCCAGCCCTTCTCGTCAGCGTAACCGCTGCCGCCAAACTGGTCGTCCGCATGCGTTTTTGCGGAAGTTTGGGTTGAGCCGTATTAAAGTCCGTGAAGCCGCCATGCGCGGTGAAATTCCGGGCCTTAAAAAGGCTAGCTGGTAATTGTCACCAATTGAATCACGGGAGTAAAGACAGATGAGCATGCAAGATCCCATCGCGGATATGCTGACCCGTATCCGTAACGGTCAGGCCGCGAATAAAGTTGCGGTCACCATGCCTTCCTCCAAGCTGAAAGTGGCAATTGCCAAGGTGCTGAAGGAAGAAGGTTATATTGAAGATTATAAAATTGAAGGCGACACCAAGCCAGAGCTGGAATTAGTACTGAAATACTTCCAGGGCAAGGCTGTTGTAGAAAGTATTCAGCGTGTAAGCCGACCAAGTCTGCGCATCTATAAGAAAAAAGATGAGCTGCCACAAGTTATGGCTGGTTTGGGTATCGCTGTTGTTTCTACCTCTAAAGGTGTAATGACTGATCGTGCAGCTCGCCAAGCTGGTCTTGGTGGCGAGATTCTCTGCTACGTAGCTTAATTCGGGAGGAAAGAATGTCTCGTGTTGCAAAAGCACCCGTCGTTATTCCTACCGACGTAGAGGTAAAACTCGACGGTCAGGTTATTTCGATTAAGGGTAAAAACGGCGAGTTGAGTCGTACAATCCACAGCGCAGTTGAAGTTAAGCATGCAGATAATCAACTGACCTTCGCTCCACGCGATGGTTATGTTGATGGTTGGGCACAGGCGGGTACAACTCGTTCTTTGCTGAATGCTATGGTTATCGGTGTTACCGAAGGCTTCACTAAGAAGCTTCAACTGGTAGGTGTTGGTTATCGTGCAGCAGTCAAAGGCAATGTTATCAACATGTCTCTGGGCTTCTCACATCCAGTTGACCACGAACTGCCAGCAGGCATTACTGCAGAATGTCCGTCACAAACTGAAATCGTACTAAAGGGTGCTGATAAACAGGTAATCGGTCAGGTTGCGGCAGAACTGCGTGCCTATCGTCGTCCTGAGCCTTATAAAGGTAAGGGTGTTCGTTACGCCGACGAAGTCGTGCGTATCAAAGAGGCTAAGAAGAAGTAAGGTAACACTATGGATAAGAAAGCAGCTCGTATCCGTCGTGCGACCCGCGCACGCCGCAAGCTCCAGGAACTGGGTGCAACTCGCCTGGTGGTACATCGTACCCCTCGCCATATTTATGCGCAGGTTATCGCACCAAACGGTTCTGAAACTTTGGTGGCAGCTTCTACTACAGAAAAAGCTATCAATGAACAACTGAAATACACTGGAAATAAAGAAGCAGCAGCAGCAGTTGGCAAGGCAATTGCTGAACGTGCATTGGAAAAAGGTATTAAAGATGTATCCTTTGACCGCTCTGGTTTCCAATATCATGGTCGAGTCCAGGCACTGGCAGATGCTGCCCGTGAAGCTGGCCTTCAGTTCTAAGGTAGAGGTGTAAGATGGCTCACATCGAAAAACAAGCTGGCGAACTGCAGGAAAAGCTGATTGCGGTAAATCGCGTATCTAAAACCGTAAAAGGTGGCCGGATTTTCAGCTTTACCGCACTGACTGTTGTAGGTGATGGTAATGGTCGCGTTGGTTTTGGCTACGGCAAAGCACGCGAAGTTCCGGCAGCAATCCAGAAAGCGATGGAAAAAGCCCGTCGCAATATGAAAACCGTCGCATTGAACAGCGGCACTTTATATCACCCAGTAAAAGGTGCACACACTGGTTCCCGTGTGTTCATGCAGCCTGCTCACGAAGGTACTGGTATCATCGCAGGCGGTGCTATGCGTGCTGTTTTGGAGGTGGCTGGTGTTCGTAACGTACTGGCTAAAACCTATGGTTCCACCAACCCTATTAATGTGGTTCGTGCAACTCTGGATGCTTTAGACAGCATGAAGTCTCCAGAAATGGTCGCAGCTAAGCGTGGTAAATCCGTCGAAGAAATTCTGGGGTAATGGCCATGGCTAAGACTATTAAAGTAACACAGATTCGCAGTTCAATTGGCCGTCTGCCTAAACATAAGGCAACTTTGGTTGGCTTAGGTCTGCGCCGTATCGGTCATACAGTAGAGCGTGAAGATACTCCTGCTATACGTGGTATGATCAACTTGGTTTCCTATATGGTTAAAGTTGAGGAGTAACAGATGCGCTTAAATACTCTGTCTCCGGCTGATGGTTCCAAGCATGCGCCTAAACGTGTAGGTCGTGGTATTGGTTCTGGCCTGGGTAAAACCGGTGGCCGTGGTCACAAGGGTCAGAAGTCTCGTTCTGGCGGTGGCGTACGTCGCGGTTTTGAAGGTGGTCAGATGCCTTTGTACCGTCGTTTGCCAAAATTTGGCTTTACTTCACGTAAGGCGATGGTCACAGCAGAAGTTCGTTTGTCTGATTTTGCTGCCGTTGAAGGCGATATTATCGATCTGAACGCATTGAAAGCAGCTAACATTGTTGGCACTCAAATTGAATTTGCGAAAGTTATTCTTTCTGGCGAAATCAATCGTGCAGTAACTGTGCGTGGCCTTCGTGTTACTAAGGGCGCTCGTGCTGCAATTGAAGCTGCTGGCGGTAAAATTGAGGAATAAGTAACAGATGGCTAAACAACCAGGATTAGATTTCCAAAGTGCTAAAGGTGGACTAGGCGAGCTGAAACGTAGGCTGTTGTTTGTTATTGGCGCGTTAATTGTTTTCCGTATTGGTTCTTTTATTCCTATCCCTGGTATTGATGCCACTGTGCTTGCCAAATTGCTCGAACAGCAAAGGGGCACCATCATTGAAATGTTTAACATGTTCTCTGGTGGTGCTTTAAGTCGTGCTTCTATCTTTGCACTGGGGATAATGCCGTATATTTCTGCGTCTATTATTATTCAGTTGTTGACGGTGGTTCATCCAACGTTGGCAGAGATTAAGAAGGAAGGGGAAGCTGGTCGTCGTAAGATTAGCCAGTATACTCGCTATGGTACTTTAGTGCTGGCTATATTCCAGTCAATCGGTATTGCTACTGGTTTGCCGAATATGCCAGGAATGCAAGGGCTGGTGATCAATCCAGGGTTTGCTTTCTACTTCACGGCTGTTGTGAGCCTAGTTACTGGGACTATGTTCCTAATGTGGTTGGGTGAGCAGATTACTGAGCGTGGTATTGGAAACGGTATCTCTATCATAATCTTTGCTGGTATTGTTGCGGGTTTGCCGCCGGCCATTGGCCATACCATTGAGCAAGCTCGGCAAGGCGATCTGCACTTCCTCCTGTTGCTGTTGGTTGCAGTGTTAGTGTTTGCAGTAACTTTCTTCGTTGTTTTCATGGAGCGTGGCCAACGACGTATCGTTGTTAACTATGCAAAACGTCAACAGGGTCGCCGAGTTTATGCTGCACAGAGCACACATTTACCGTTGAAAGTGAATATGGCTGGGGTTATCCCTGCAATTTTTGCTTCCAGCATTATTCTGTTCCCTGGTACCATAGCTTCCTGGTTTGGGGGAGGAACTGGTTGGAACTGGCTGACTACTATTTCAATGTATTTGCAGCCTGGGCAACCGCTTTATGTGTTACTCTACGCGTCTGCAATCATCTTCTTCTGTTTTTTCTATACTGCGTTGGTTTTCAACCCGAGAGAAACAGCAGATAACCTGAAGAAGTCCGGTGCATTTGTACCAGGAATTCGTCCGGGAGAGCAAACAGCCAAGTACATTGATAAGGTAATGACACGCCTAACTTTAGTTGGTGCGATGTATATTACTTTTATCTGCTTAATCCCGGAGTTCATGCGTGATGCGATGAAGGTGCCATTTTATTTTGGCGGTACTTCGCTACTTATTGTAGTTGTAGTCATCATGGACTTTATGGCTCAAGTGCAAACTCTGATGATGTCAAGTCAGTATGAGTCTGCATTGAAGAAGGCAAATCTTAAAGGTTATAACCGTTAATTGGTTTGCTTGAGAAGTTACGGAGAGTAAAAATGAAAGTTCGTGCTTCCGTCAAGAAATTATGTCGTAACTGTAAAATCGTTAAGCGTAATGGTATCGTTCGCGTGATTTGTAGTGCAGAGCCTAAGCATAAACAACGCCAAGGCTGATAAAATAGCATATTTTTCTTGCAAAGTCGGTTTGAGCTGGCTAAATTAGCCAGCCAATCTTTTTTATATCACAGCAACACTATTTGAGTATCCTGAAAACGGGCTTTTCAGAATGGTGTTGCGGTAAATAAATAATTTAGGAGTGCATAGTGGCCCGTATAGCAGGCATTAACATTCCTGATCAGAAGCATACCGTAATCGCTTTAACATCGATCTACGGAATTGGTAAAACTCGCTCCCAAGCCATTTGTGCTGCGGCGGGTATTGCTGAACATGTTAAGATCAGCGAGCTGTCTGAAGAGCAAATTGATAAGCTGCGTGACGAAGTTGCCAAATACGTTGTAGAAGGCGATTTGCGTCGTGAAGTAACCCTGAGCATCAAACGTCTGATGGATCTTGGTACTTATCGTGGTTTACGTCACCGTCGTGGTCTACCTGTTCGCGGCCAGCGTACTAAGACCAACGCACGTACCCGTAAGGGTCCACGTAAGCCGATCAAGAAATAATCGGGGTATTGTATAATGGCAAAAGCACCTATTCGTGCACGTAAGCGTGTAAGAAAGCAAGTCTCTGACGGTGTGGCTCATATCCATGCTTCTTTCAACAACACCATCGTGACCATTACTGACCGCCAGGGTAATGCCTTGGGTTGGGCAACTGCTGGTGGTTCCGGTTTCCGTGGTTCTCGTAAATCTACTCCGTTTGCAGCTCAGGTTGCAGCAGAGCGCTGTGCTGAAGCAGTGAAAGAATACGGAATTAAGAACCTGGAAGTTATGGTTAAAGGACCTGGTCCTGGCCGCGAGTCAACTATTCGAGCGTTAAATGCGGCAGGTTTCCGCATTACTAACATTACTGATGTGACTCCGATCCCTCATAACGGTTGTCGTCCACCTAAAAAACGTCGCGTTTAATAGCGTTTACTTTTTTAGGTTCGATTGGAGAAAGAAAATGGCAAGATATTTGGGTCCTAAGCTCAAGCTGAGCCGTCGCGAGGGTACAGATCTATTCCTGAAGTCTGGCGTTCGCGCGATTGACACCAAGTGTAAATTAGAACAAGCACCTGGGCAGCATGGCGCACGTAAACCGCGTCTGTCTGACTACGGTGTGCAGTTACGTGAGAAACAAAAAGTTCGTCGTATTTACGGTGTTCTAGAACGTCAATTCCGTAACTATTATAAAGAAGCAACTCGTCTGAAAGGCAACACAGGCGAAAACCTGCTGAGTTTGCTGGAAGGTCGTCTGGACAACGTTGTTTACCGTATGGGTTTCGGGGCGACTCGTGCTGAATCACGCCAAATGGTAAGCCATAAGGCTATCATGGTAAATGGCCGCGTTGTTAACATCGCTTCTTATCAGGTATCCCCGAATGACGTAGTCAGCGTTCGCGAAAAATCGAAAAAGCAGTCTCGTATCAAGGCGGCTTTAGAGCTGGCTGAGCAGCGTGAGAAACCAACTTGGTTGGAGGTTGATGCTGTGAAGATGGAAGGTGTGTTCAAACGTATTCCAGAACGTGCCGATCTGTCTGCTGACATCAACGAACACCTGATCGTCGAGCTTTACTCTAAGTAAAGCTTAGCACCAAAGAGAGGACACAATGCAGGGTTCTGTGACAGAGTTTCTAAAACCGCGCCTGGTTGATATCGAGCAAGTCAGTTCGACGCACGCCAAGGTGACCCTTGAGCCATTAGAGCGTGGTTTTGGCCATACTCTTGGTAACGCACTGCGCCGTATTCTGCTTTCGTCTATGCCGGGTTGTGCGGTGACTGAGGTTGAGATTGATGGTGTACTGCATGAGTACAGCACCAAAGAAGGTGTACAGGAAGATATCCTGGAGATTCTCCTCAACCTGAAAGGGCTGGCGGTAAGAGTTCAGGGAAAAGATGAAGTTATTCTTACCTTGAATAAGTCTGGCATTGGCCCTGTGACTGCAGCCGACATTATCCACGACGGAGATGTCGAAATCGTCAAGCCGCAACATGTAATCTGCCACCTGACTGACGAAACTGCTTCTATAAGCATGCGCATTAAAGTTCAGCGTGGTCGAGGTTATGTGCCGGCTTCTGCCCGGATTCATTCGGAAGAAGATGAGCGCCCTATTGGTCGTTTGTTAGTAGACGCTTGTTATAGCCCAGTAGAGCGTATTGCCTACAATGTTGAAGCAGCGCGTGTAGAACAACGTACCGATTTGGACAAGTTGGTTATCGAGATGGAAACTAACGGTACAATCGATCCTGAAGAGGCGATTCGCCGTGCAGCTACTATTTTGGCTGAACAGCTGGAAGCTTTTGTTGATTTACGTGATGTACGTCAGCCAGAAGTAAAAGAGGAGAAGCCAGAGTTTGATCCGATCCTGCTGCGCCCTGTTGACGATCTGGAATTGACTGTCCGCTCTGCTAACTGTCTTAAGGCAGAAACTATCCACTACATCGGTGATTTGGTACAGCGTACCGAGGTTGAGTTGCTTAAGACACCTAACCTGGGTAAAAAATCTCTTACAGAGATCAAAGACGTACTGGCTTCACGTGGCTTATCTCTGGGCATGCGCTTAGAAAACTGGCCACCAGCAAGTATTGCTGATGAATAACTAGATCACAGGTTAAGGTTTTACTGAGAAGGATAAGGTCATGCGCCATCGTAAGAGTGGTCGTCAATTGAACCGCAACAGCAGCCATCGCCAAGCTATGTTCCGCAATATGGCAGGTTCTTTGGTCCGTCATGAAATCATCAAGACGACTCTGCCTAAAGCGAAAGAACTGCGTCGTGTCGTTGAGCCGCTGATTACTCTTGCCAAGATCGACAGCGTAGCTAATCGTCGTCTGGCATTCGCCCGTACTCGTGACAACGAAATCGTGGCAAAACTGTTTAATGAGCTGGGCCCGCGTTTTGCGAACCGCGCAGGTGGTTACACTCGTATTCTTAAGTGTGGCTTCCGTGCTGGTGACAATGCTCCGATGGCATACATCGAGCTTGTTGACCGTGCTACTGAACCTCAAACAGAAGTTGCGACTACGGAGTAATCTGTAGGGGCATATAAAAGAACCGGGTTTATCCCGGTTTTTTTACGCTTGCATATATGAATCTCTAACTTATTTTTTTTCATCCTGCTATGCTGATATCTCGAACAATGTTATCTATTGTAGGAGATATAAAGATGTATCGTATTGGTCAACTGGCTAAATTAGCGAATGTAACTCCTGATACTGTGCGCTTCTATGAAAAACAAGGAATGATGGAACATCAGAACCGTACTGAAGGAGGGTATAGACTTTATACAGAGCAAGATTTACAGCGCCTTCGGTTTATACGCTATGCTAAGCAATTGGGGTTTACATTGGAAGCTATTACAGAATTATTGTCTATTCGTGTAGATCCAGCCCATCATACTTGTGAAGAGTCAAAGCAAATTGTAGATTCTAGGTTAATGGAAGTGGAGGAAAAACTTCTTGAAATGCGAAAAATGCGTGATTCACTTAAGATGTTAAGTGATGCTTGCTGTGGTAGTTCTCATATAAGTATTTATTGTTCTATTCTTGAAACTTTAGAACAAGGTGCTTTAAATAAAAAATAAGAAATAAGAAATAAGAAATAAGAAATAAGAAATAAGAAATAAGAAATTTTTCTTTATTATTGAAAATTCAGAGAGTACAATCGCTATGTTTGTAGATAAATTAATATGATAGAGGTATATGATGATTACATATCACCATAAGAAAGGTGTAATAAAGGATAATGCTCTAGAAGCTCTATTACGTGATCCACTATTTAAACAACGAGTTGAAAAAAATAAAAAAGGAAAAGGAAGTTACCAGAGGAAAGAAAAACATAGCAAAGCAAGTAGCTGGGAGACCAGTGGTAAGGGGTCATTAGATTCTTTACTACTGGTCTTTTAGTTTAATAGGTCTATTTCCTACTTTTCAGTAAGCTACGAATTTCTAATAATAATTTTGTTTCGGTAATTGGGAGTATCTGATATAATTCCAATTTCCTTTTACTAAATTATCTGTGTATTAGTTTCATTGTGTAGAAAAATAGTGAATGATGGTACGGTGTTCTTTTAAAATCATATCGATGCTGACGTCAGCAGCTAAATTGTCAAAATTACCTTTCATAGTAAATTCATAAACTGATTTAAAAGCTTCATGACATTCTTCTAATTAAAACATACCAAGTTGTATCAGTTATTGTGTTCGAATTATATGACTGATGTATAATGATTTCTTTGGCTTTTAAAGGAAAAAAGGGCTTGGCTGGAATAGTTTCTCTACTTCGGGGACAAATTTCTTATCTGTAATAAACATAATTACATGATCTCCTTGTTCGATCACACTATAATCACTAGCAATAATGACTTCGTCACCGCGAGCTATTGCACTAATTGTAGTGCCTGGTGGTAATTTAATATCACCGATAGTTCGACCAACAACCTTTGACGTATTTTCATCCCCATGAGCAATCGCTTCGATAGCTTCGGCCACTCCACGACGTAATGAGGAAACGCTTACAATATCTGCTTTGCGAACATGGCCTAGCAGAGCGGAAATCGTCGCTTGTTGTGGAGAGATTGCAATATCAATGACACCACCTTGTACTAAATCGACATATGCACCACGTTGAATGAGAACCATGGCTTTTTTAGCACCCATGCGTTTGGCAAGCATTGCAGACATGATATTTGCCTCGTCATCGTTGGTTAGAGCAATAAATACATCAACTTGTTCTATATGTTCTTCAGCTAATAACTCTTGATCGGAGGCATCCCCATAGAAAACAATGGTATCATGTAATAATTCGGCTAGTTCTATAGCTCTTTGCTGATTTCGTTCAATTAATTTAACCCTGTAATCTTTTTCTAGACGTAGTGCAAGACCAGCTCCCACATTACCACCACCTACAATCATAATACGTTTGTAGGGTTTTTCTAAACGTTGAAGCTCACTCATTACAGCACGAATATGTTGTGATGCAGCTACAAAGAAAACTTCGTCACCGGCTTCAATAATTGTAGAACCTTGAGGTCTTATTGGTCGATCCTGACGAAATATTGCTGCAACTCTGGTATTAATATGCGGCATGTGCTCACGAAGTGAGGAAAGTGCATTTCCTACAAGTGAGCCTCCATAATAAGCTTTTACTGCAACAATACTTACTCGGCCTTCGGCAAAGTTAACGACTTGTAAGGCACCAGGATATTGAATTAGTTTATAAATATAATCTATGACAAGTTGTTCTGGTGAAATAAGATAATCAATAGGAATATCATTAGGCAGAAAAAGTTTATCTGCTTCACGAATATATTCTGCTGCGCGTATTCGCGCAACTTTGTTTGGGGTGTTGAATAAGGAATAAGCAATTTGGCATGCAATCATGTTAGTTTCGTCAGAATTAGTTACAGCAACTAACATATCAGCATCTTCAGCACCAGCTTCTCTTAATACTCTGGGGTAAGAACCATGACCATTGACTACTCTGAGATCGAATTTATCCTGTAGTTGGTGTAGACGGTTGGGATCAGTATCGACTATGGTGATATCGTTATTTTCACCTACCAGATTTTCAGCTAATGTACCGCCAACTTGACCAGCACCAAGAATAATTATTTTCATAGTATTTTCTAACTTATTGCAAACAAATAATTATCTCTATAAATTGTAGAGATATATTACTGTTTAGTTAATCGAGCGTAAAAGAAACCATCACCACCATTTAACTCAGGTATTATTTGTTTTCCCAGACAATCATTTGTCTCTGTTCCCGCGAGTTTTGCATCTGAGTGGCGTTTTAAAAACGAGCTGATTTGCTGGCAATTTTCATCTGGTAGAATAGAACAGGTTGCATATACTAGAGTTCCGTTTTTCTTTAAATATGGCCAGATTGCATCAAGAATCTCAGATTGCAATTGAACTAATTGAGCAATATCTTCCTCGCGGCGTAACCACTTGATATCAGGATGGCGACGGATTACTCCTGTTGCTGAACACGGTGCATCCAAAAGAATGCGGTCGAATTGCAGGTTTTCTGCCCAATGTTCAGGGTGGCGTCCATCACCGGTTTTTACTGTAGCGTGGCAGTTAAGGCGTTGGAGATTTTCTTTTACTCGTTTGATTCTTTGCTCATCAATATCTACCGCTACTACTTGAGATTCTGGTGCTATTTCGAGGATATATGTTGTTTTCCCTCCTGGTGCTGCACAAAGATCGAGAATTTTCTCTCCATTAATGGGTTTTAGTAACTCGACACACTCTTGTGCGGATAAATCTTGGACAGTGACCCAACCTTTATCAAATCCAGGTAATATTGTTACAGGGCAAGGGGAAATTATGCGGATAGCAGAAGGTGATCCGGGCGCTGGTTCTGCATCAATTCCTGATTTATGAAGAAGAGTGAGATATTCATCCCGACTATGGTATATACGATTAACTCGTAACCACATAGGGGGTTTCTTATTATTAGCATAAATAAGTTGTTGCCATTGTTGTGGATAGGCTTTTTGGATTCGAGTTAATAGCCATTCTGGGTGTAAGTGGTGGCTAGGATTATTTTGTGTACATTCCATTAACTGTAGCTGTTGTCTCTGAAATTGGCGAAGAACGCCATTAATTAACCCTTTCAATTGAGAATGCTTCAGAGTTACGGCTCCGTTTACTGTTTCAGCAAGTGCGGCATGGGCTGGAATACGAGTATAGGCAAGTTGGTATATCCCAACCATAAGCAGGTAATGAAGAATACGTTGTTTACCTTTTAATGGTTTTGCCATTAGTTGACCTATTATCCACTCTAGCTGTGGTAATACGCGTAACACTCCGAAAGATAATTCCTGTAACAAGGGTTTGTCTTTATCAGTTATATTTTGTTGCAGTTTGGGTAAGACTGTACTGAGAGATTGTCCTTGATCCAGAACTTGATTGATTGCTTTTGCGGTGATACTTCGCAGATTATATGTGTTTTTCATAGTTAAAAGAGCTGACAAAAGCCAGCATTAAGAGAAAGTTTGTGAGAGAGCTTACAGTATAAAATAGTATTCAGTTGATTTTATTGCCTAGCGTAAACCATTCACGTTTAGAATTAAGTAGATTTGCTGCTGACATTGCTTTTTTACCGGCAGGTTGTAATTGTGTAATGTTCAGAATTCCATCAGCAGTAGCAATATAAATACCTTCTTTGTCTGCTTTTAATACAGTTCCTGGTTCTACCGAAGTTTGTTCTTCAATGGCTTCTGCTTTCCAAACTTTAATAGGTTGTCCTTCCATCTCGAAAAAGCTCATGGGCCAGGGATTAAATGCGCGAATACAACGTTCAAGGTGGGCTGCAGATAGTTCCCAATTTATACGGGCTTCTTCT
This sequence comes from Photorhabdus kleinii, assembly GCF_025384885.1. Taxonomy (NCBI): domain Bacteria; kingdom Pseudomonadati; phylum Pseudomonadota; class Gammaproteobacteria; order Enterobacterales; family Morganellaceae; genus Photorhabdus; species Photorhabdus kleinii. The sequence goes on along the minus strand of NZ_JAJAFY010000057.1, from coordinate 5,458 downwards.
TTGCTTAGTTTTTCAGCGTAGGTAACCAAATTTTCGTTTTGAGTTTCAGGTTGACTTTTACCTGATATTATTAATGATAATGTTTTGAGTAACGCATCTGGCCCAATATTGGCCAGTTTTTCGTATAAACTGGCACTGGTATCCTCAGGTGTAATAGGGCAGCTTGCTTTATATAGAATGTCACCAGTGTCAAGACCTATATCCATTTGCATTATTGTTACGCCTGTTTCTGTATCACCGGCCCAAAGTGAGCGTTGAATAGGGGCTGCACCTCGCCAACGTGGTAGTAGGGAACCATGTACGTTTAGGCAACCTAATTCTGGAATATTTAAAACGACCTTGGGAAGGATCAATCCATAGGCAACAACGATGAGAACATCAGGTTGTTGTTTTAGAATCCATTGTTGGTTTTCTTCTGAGCGTAAAGTAGCTGGCTGAAAAACGGTGATGTTACGTTCCTCTGCCAGTACCTTTACAGGACTGGGTGTCAGTTTTTTACCTCTTCCTGCCGGTCTATCTGGTTGAGTTAGAACGCCAACCACCTCATGCGGAGACATTAACAAAGCCTCTAGATGGCGTGCTGCAAAATCAGGTGTTCCAGCAAAAACAATACGTAAAGAATCAGACACGTTTATTTCCTGTATTAATATAATTTACTTGGTTCGGGCTTTTTGTTTATCCAGTTTTTCTACTTTCTGGCGTATACGTTGGCGTTTCAGTGGAGATAAGTAATCCACAAAAAGTTTACCAATTAAGTGGTCCATCTCATGCTGAATACAAATTGCGAGTAAGCCATCAGCTTGTAATTCAAATGGTTGGCCATTGTAATCTAGGGCTTTAATTTTGACTTTTTTGGCTCGTGGCACCAGTGCTCGTTGTTCAGGAATAGACAAACAGCCCTCTTCGATCCCCGTTTCACCACTTTTTTCCAGTAATTCTGGGTTGATCAGAACGAGACGCTCATTACGTGTTTCTGATACGTCAATAACAACAATACGCTGATGAATATCAACTTGTGTTGCTGCCAAACCGATACCTTCTTCTGCATACATAGTTTCAAACATATCATCAATGATACGTTGAATCTCTGCATCAACTGTTTCAACAGGCGTTGCAATAGTGCGAAGCCGCTCGTCTGGGTAATGTAATACTTGTAATACTGACATATATGTTTAGATCTGCATCCAAAATGTTAATGGTATTCTATGTCTATTCTAGACATTTCCCGTTTAGATTGACAGTATCGATTGCTAATTGAGCAGTTTAGTTTTGTCCGTCAATCTTAGCTAGGATGACAACATGGAAGCTATGGAAGTATGGTTGCGAATGAAGATGATTTCTCATTTGGCAACAGAGAGAGCAGCAAATGTTGCAGAAAAATTATTATATTCCGGGAGTCGTTATCTCACTGTGTTGAAAGATAGTGGATTATCGCCAGCACAATGTCTGCAATTTACTAAAGTAAATAAAATCTTATTAGCTTCATGCCTTAAGTGGTTGGAACAGCCAGAGCACCATTTATTGACATATTCTCACCCTTCGTATCCACCTCTATTAAAGCAGATACATACCCCTCCGCTTGTGCTTTTTGTGGCAGGAAAACCAGATATTCTTTTAAAGAAGCAGGTGGCGATGGTAGGGAGCAGGACAGCAAGCTATTATGGTGAGAAATGGGGAAGAATTTTTGCAAGTGAACTAGTTGGATATGAGTTAGTTATTGCTAGTGGTTTAGCTATCGGTATTGATGGTATTTGTCACCGAGCTGCATTGGATAGTGGAGGTAAAACAGTAGCTGTATTAGGTAGTGGGCTTGGTCAGATTTATCCTCATAGACACGGATCATTAGCAAAGCAAATTGAGGAGAATGGTGCTCTTGTTTCTGAGTTTTTTCCGGATACTCCACCACGTGCAAAAAACTTTCCTAAAAGAAATCGGATTATCAGTGGATTAAGCTCAGCAGTGATTGTTGTAGAAGCAGGCCAAAATAGTGGCTCGTTAATTACTGCTCGCTGTGCTCTTGAGCAAGGAAGAGATGTATTTGCATTACCAGGGCTTTTGGGGAGTTCAGTGAGCGAAGGCAATCACTGGTTAATAAAACAAGGTGCATATTTAGCTACAAATGCAATGGATATTGTGGAACATGTTTACAGTTCATTACAATGGTTGAATATGGAAAGAGCGGAGGAAGAAATCAAACCGCAGTTTGAGCAAACTGAGTTGCCATTTACTGATGTGCTAGTTAACGTAGGCGCTGAAGTAACACCTGTTGATATTATTGCTCAGCGTTCTTCATTGCCTATAACTGAGGTCATGACAAAGCTCCTTGAGCTGGAATTACTGGGTAAGGTGACTATGGTTGCTGGTGGTTATGTGCGTGTGAGTTAAATTAACTGAATTTCCAGAGTCCTGTTCAACGTCATATGAGAATGAGTTTTTGAGTGAAAATAGTATGGTAAAAATGGTTCCTTTCTCCACTGATGAAACTAAATATTGCCCTGAATGTGGTTCTGTGTTGGTTATGCGTAATGGTATCCATGGCCCATTTCTTGGATGTTCTGGTTATCCATCATGTCAATATATTCGTCCATTAAAAGGGCAAAGTGATGGTCATGTGGTAAAAGAACTTGAAGGGCAGCTATGTCCCGCGTGTGGAGTCAATTTGATTTTGTGCCAAGGGCGTTATGGAATGTTCATTGGCTGTAGTCGTTATCCTGAATGCGAACATACAGAACTAATTGATAAACCGGATGAGACGTTAATATCCTGTCCGCAATGTAAACAAGGACAACTACTCCAAAGGAAATCACGTTTCGGAAAAATTTTCCATGCGTGTAACCGTTACCCTAATTGCCAGTTTGTATTAAATAATAAGCCAATTGAGGGGAAATGTGAGTTTTGTTCTTATTCGTTGTTGGTGGAAAAACGTACATCACAAGGTATAAAGTTATTTTGTGCCAGTAAGTTGTGTGGAAAACGGCAAATAAATTAAGCAGAGTAATAAAATGAGCAATGAAGCATCACCTGCATTTGAGAATGTATTAACTGCATTAAAAGCAGAAAAAGTGATTGCCTATCCGACTGAAGCTGTTTTTGGACTTGGATGTGATCCTGATAGTGAAAAAGCAGTAAATGAACTGCTTATATTAAAGAAGCGTCCTTGGCAGAAAGGGTTGATTCTTATCGCAGATAATTATGAACAATTACAACCATATCTTGATGATAAACTTCTGACAGAAGAGCAAAAAAAAGCTATGTTTGCTTGTTGGCCAGGGCCTGTAACCTGGGTGATTCCTGCCAAATTCAGTGCACCTAAGTGGTTGACAGGGCAATTCACTACCTTGGCTGTCAGAGTTAGTGATCATCCTTTGGTGAAACAGTTATGTACTTTTTATGGGAAACCATTGGTGTCGACCAGTGCAAATTTGAATGGCCTTGAACCATGCAGAACAGCAGAAGAAGTTAGACAACAGTTTGGAGATAAGCTTCCTATATTAAACGGAGGTGTTGGAGGTCGGAAAAACCCTTCAGAAATTCGGGATGCTTTAACTGGTGAGCTTTATCGTCAAGGATAAGGGGAGATAAATATGGATCAATTTGCTGTCTTTGGTAATCCTGTTGCGCATAGTAAATCTCCGCGTATCCATCAGTTATTTGCTAGACAGACAGGTATTGAGCATCGTTATGGGAAAATTCTGGTGCCGATAAGTAAATTTCAAGAGGCATTGGATACATTTCTTAAACAGGGAGGTATAGGAGCCAATATTACTGTGCCATTTAAAGAGCAGGCATTTATTCGGGCAAATGAGTTGACTGAACGGGCAAGACTCAGCGGGGCAGTTAATACTTTGAAATTACTTAATAATAATCAATTGATTGGTGATAACACGGATGGTATAGGGTTATTAACAGATTTGATGCGACTTGGGTTTATCACTCAAGGACAACATATTTTAATCATTGGAGCTGGTGGCGCTGCCAGAGGTGTTTTATTTCCATTATTAGAATTTGGTTGTAAAATTACAATTACAAACCGCACGTTTAGTCGCGCTATACAGGTTGCTAATAATTTTTCGGCAATAGGTAATATTTGGCCTGTTGAGATGAAAGCACTTAATAGTCCTGAGTTTGATCTCATTATCAATGCGACTGCATCTGGTATTAATGGTGAGATTCCTACTATATCTCCATTCATGTTTAATGAGAATTGTGTCTGTTATGATATGTTTTACCAGGCTGATTTGACGCCCTTTATTTCCTTTGCCAAGAAGCATGGTGTTTCTCGTTATGCGGATGGGCTGGGGATGTTAGTGGGGCAAGCTGCTCATTCATTTAAATTATGGCATGGTGTATTGCCTGAAATTTCACCTGTGTTGCTAACATTGGAACAGGAGTTACATTCGTGAATCAATCTATCCAATTTCCTGATAGAGAAGAGTGGAGTGAGCAAGAGCAGATAGTCGTTTTTCCCGCATTGGTAAATGGATTATTGGTTCAATGTGTTATAAGTGCCAAGGAGCTTTTATACCGTTATGGGACGGAAGATCATCATCCACTAAGCCTTTTTCGACAAAATCGTTGGGATATAGAAGAGGAATTCGAATTAGTAATTAATAACGAGGATGATGATCATTTGGGACGTTACATATTACCTTCCTGCAAATAGTTATTTTTCAAGCTAACGTAATGGCCTGCTGAATAACATAGTCCTTTTAATTCTTCGGGTTTTAGTTTTCTGACCTGGCGGGCAGGGCTGCCAATATAAAGGTACCCACTTTCTAATATCTTGCCTGGGGCTACTAGGCTGCCTGCGCCAATAATAACGTTATCTTCAATCACTGAACCATCAAGTAGGATGGAGCCCATACCGATGAGTACTTGATTACCGATAGTGCAGCCATGAAGTATAACTTTATGCCCGATAGTGACATCATCTCCCACAATTAAAGGAAAACCATCAGGATTGTCTGTTGTTTTGTGTGTCACATGTAATATAGAGCCATCTTGAATGTTAGTACGTGTACCAATAGATACATAATTAACGTCCCCACGGATGACAACTAAAGGCCATATACTGACATCATCAGCAAGTCTAACATCACCAATGATTACACTAGATGAATCTAGCATAACGTTCTGACCAACTTTGGGCTGAATATCAAGGTAACTGCGTAACGTTTCGGACATGTATACCTCTGATGAAAAAATGGAGATTTACTTTAAATAAGATTTTAGTGAGGAAAATACCAGTATGCAATGAAAGAAACTTGTTGAATAGGGCTATGATGGTCGAAAATTTACTCAAAAAGAACAAGGATTCGCCTGTTGATGGTGGGTGTGAAAAAAAAGTATTGTATAAAAATCTGAGCTCCCTATAATGCGCCACCACTGACCGACACAACGCTGATAAACATTGTGAGGTCGGGCAGAGGAAGCGACAATAAGCGCTTGACTCTGCGGG